>JBFKSL010000408.1:0-4421 GCA_041626995.1 Ketobacter sp.
CCAGGCCTTGGCGAGGCAAAGTTAACAACAAGCCAACATCACCCCAGCAGAAACCTTGAATGCCAACCACGGCAGCCATGTTTGCACCGTTGCGTACGGCACCGTCGTCAGCTTTTTTCTGCTTGGATTGGTCGGCACCAACTCCGGCACCGGAATCGCCATCGTTCATGCCGTCGAGCATGGAGGCAACCAGATCCAGTTCTTTTGGATAGGCGTGTTCTGCCAGATCATACTTGCGGGAAATAGGGCGCAACATTTCAGTGGAAAGGTTTTTCGCCATGTCACCCAAGGTTTTTAATTTTTTCGGTAATTCTAAATACATGATTGGTTCACCTTATCTCTGAAAGTTTTAAAGATGTAAGCCGCCGTCCATTACAGCGATGGCACGCAAATCGCGATACCAATGCTCAACGGGGTGCTCTTTGGTGAAACCGTGTCCGCCCAGAAGCTGAACTCCGTTAGTGCCGATTTCCATGGCTTTGTCGCCACAGAAAACGCGCGCCAGATAGGCTTCACGGGCAAAGGGTTTGCCACGTTCCGCTAATGCTACTGCTCGTTGAGTCATCAATCGCATGGCATTTAATTCAATGCCGATGTTGGCAACCATGAAGGCTACAGATTGACGATGGCTGATGGGCTCGCCAAATGCGATTCGTTCGTTGGTATAAGGAATCACATAATCCAAAACCGCTTGCGCGGTGCCAATGGCCATGGCACACCAGGCTAAGCGCGACATGTTGATGAAGGTTCCGTAGTCAAACTCTTCGCCACCTAACAAAGCATCCTTATCTACATTCACATCTTGTAAAAGTACGCTACCCATACCTGCGGCGCGGACACCCATGTTGGGCTTTTTATCGATACTCAAACCATCTGAGCCACTTTCCACAATAAAAATTCTAGGCTTGCCATTCAGGGTGGCAGCTACCAAAAATAATTCAGCGCTTTCTACCAATGGCACCATGGTTTTTTCGCCATTCAAAATATAACCAGAGCCGTTTTCTACAGCGGCGGTGGTTAGGTTGTTGGGGTCAAACAAGGGGCGCTTTTCATTTACGGCGATGGAAGCCTGTAGAATATTCTCATCTAAAAAAGCTGGCAGGTATTTGGACTGTTGTACAGCTGTACCCCATTGGGTTAGGGCATTGGCAACGCCAACACTGGATAGAATGGCTACGGCTAAACCCATATCACCATAAGCCAGATTTTCAGCAATGATCATGCTGGTAACCGGAGAGCGTTCTGTGGCAGCACCGCCCAGGTTTTCTGGCACAGCAAAATAGGCTAAGCCCAATTCGTTGGCTTGCGCCAAGAGGTCTGAACTAATCGAACAATCTACATCACTGCTTTCCGCCACGGGGCGCAATACTTCTTTAGCAAAAGCACTTACGCTGTCGCGCATCATTTGCTGTTCCTCAGAGATGGTGAGGTCGAACTGTGCTTTTGGTTGTGCTGGGGCATCTAAGCGCTCTGGACGCATAAGCTGGGTTACGCTTTTGAATTGGCGTGAGGCAGACCCTAGCGCTTTAAAACCGGTTTTAGTGCTTTGGTAGGTTAGTTTTTCGATGGTTCCTCGAAGGCCCATCCTTTCTACAAAGGGGGAGCCGGCAATCTTGCTCATGGTTGCCATGGCCAGGCCGATAGGGTCACGACTCATTTAATTTACCTCTTGTCCTGCGTTATTGATTCACGAGTGAAATTTAGGATTATTATGATGTAAATAATGCTTAGTACAGCATAGTAAAACATTGGCGCTTGGGATCATGGCATATGGCTAAGGAGTCAATAATGGAAGCCTAATTAGGTTTCTTGTTCCGAGGTGGCCCCGTTGGAGGTCTTGGTGATAAGTGGTTGATTGCAGGTGATGTTTAAAACTTTTCTACTTGGTAGCGTTGAATGCGAACGCTAGGGCTCCAATGGTTTTCAGGAAGGCCTGCTTTATTTTTTAGGTGCGCCATAAACAGTTTTGCGGTGGGCAGTTGCTCCCAAACCTGAGGCAGAAAGGTGGCACGATTAAATCCGTCTTCAAAAATAATTCCATCCAGCCCCGGTTTTAATTGTTGCAATAGATCTTGCTCTGATGTGAATGACATGTCCTCTGGTGCAGTCAAAACGGAAACTTGAAGTTCAATATCACTCAGCTCGCTCTCGTCTACTGCGGGAAAGCGTGGGTCACGAAAGGCGGCATTAAAGCTGTTGTTGGCGACATTTTGAATCAGTGATTCATGGGCTTCCAACGATCCAATGCAACCACGCAATTCCTGTTGCTTCTCTAGCGTTACGAAACTGGCACCGTTATGTTGAAGCGTTGGGTCATTAGAGGTTACTTGGTAGGGGTGACCTGAGTGAAGTCCGGTGCGAATGGATTTCCAGGCCACTTCTTTAAGTGTTGACTGTTGTTTTTCCGAAAGGGACATTATGCAGCTCCTTCATAAAATGCCCAGGCACCGTAGCCAACCACTCTTTGTTTGTCGCCCGCGGTGTCTCCTGAATTGCATAGGCCCAACGTGGAAACAGTAAGCTTTCGTTTTTTTGCTAGTTCCAATAATCCATTTACAGGCGTTCTGCCACAGGCCTGGTCGTAGCCTATTTTATCAGGTTGGAGATTTTCTATGGCGGAGCAGGTATTTTCATCGATTAGTTTTGCGGTGGCATAGTCGTGGTAATGGCTCAAGTCAGAGCTGATAACAATGAGCGTATCGTCTCCTCCCCATAATCTTTCTAAAACATTGGCTACCAACCTTCGGTCGGTGTCGCCAATTACCAAAGGAACCAATGAAAAATCACTTAATACCGATTGTAAGAATGGGAGTTGTACTTCTAGGCTGTGTTCCTGTGCATGGGCCTGATCTAGCAGCAATGCTCCTGGCAGGTTGGATATGGCAGAAAAGGCGGAATGATCGACGGGAATATCACCCAGTGGTGTTTCAAAAATATCTGCACTGCAAAAGGCGATGCCTTCAAAGCCAACTCGGTGAGAGGGGCCAAGTAGAACCACTCTTTTAATGCGATCTTTTGCACTGGTTAAACAGGAGAATGCTTTTGCCGCTGTTTCGCCAGAATAAATATAACCTGCATGTGGAGAAATGATGGCTTTAGGGCTTTGTCCCTGACTTTTCGTTTGATGCTTCAGATAGTGTTCAACAGAATGCTGAAGAGTATCAGGATCATCAGGGTAGAATAACCCCGCCACGGCAGGTTTGCGAATGACTCTCATTCTGGCCACCTCTTTCATTTGTTTTCAGTATGGCAAACTGCATTATTTACTATATTGGGGTATTGGTTGAAATATCAATTCATGTAAAACGGTTTTTTATTTAATTCCCAATTGGCATATGAAGTCGGGTGGGTTTATACAGATAGACATTAACTGTTAAAATATTAGGTTATGAAAGTATCCACAGATATTCATTCCAATGGTGATCGTTTGTTGCAATTGGCAGCCACAGCTTCCATTTGCGTGGCCATTGGTTTGATCTTGGTAAAAACTTACGCTTATTGGTTGTCTGGCTCTGTTAGCTTGTTGGCATCATTAATGGATTCTTTTATTGATTCTTTGGCGTCAATAATTAACTTTATTGCCATACGCTATGCTATTCAGCCCGCAGATGATGAACATCGATTTGGTCATGGCAAGGCAGAATCTCTTGCCGGGTTAGGGCAAGGGATTTTTATTATGCTTTCAGCCATCTATTTGATGGTGCAGGGCGTTGATAGAATGTTGCATCCTAAGCCTATTGAGCAGCTTAATGTAGCCGTCTTAGTAATGGTGGTTTCAATCGCTGCAACGTTTTGTTTGGTCATGTATCAGCGCCATGTGATTAACAAGACGGGTTCGGTGGCAATTAAGGCCGATTCTTTACATTACCTTTCTGATCTTTTGACCAATTTGGGCGTTGTCATTGCGTTGGTTCTAACCAGTTATGGTTGGGTTGAAATTGATGCCATTTTGGCGATTGGTATTGCGATTTATATTTTTTATACTGCAATTCAAATATGGAATGAATCCATTCAACATTTGTTGGACCGGGAATTGCCCAAAGATGAACAGCGCAGTATTGAAAATATTGCCCTGGAGCATAGTGACGTTTTGGGGGTTCACGAATTAAGAACTCGGCAAGCGGGGCAGCTTAAAATAATTCAACTACATCTTGAATTAGATCGGAATTTACCGCTTTGGCGCGCGCATCGAATTAGCGATGAGGTAGAACGAAAAATTCGTCGGGCTTTCCCTCGATCAGATGTGCTGATCCACCAGGACCCTTATGATCCCTTGCGAGAAAGCCCTGATGACATCTAATTAACACTATTTTGTTGCAATAGCCAGAACATCCAGTGCACTAATAACGCCTATTACCCTTCGGTTTTCACTAACAAATACACGATGGATTTTGTTGTTGATCATGGCTTGTGATACATCA
>JBFKSL010000409.1:0-4419 GCA_041626995.1 Ketobacter sp.
CGAGTCTGCCATTGGAGCAATTTGTACGCTGCCCTATCCACTATGGTAAAGGTTATGGAGAGCTGGTTATCGCTCGCCAGGACATGGAGCAAAAACTTTCCAGTGGCAACGAAGAGCTTTCCCAAATGAATGAACAAATTTTGCTGAAGCATTTGTCGCAATTGGATCGGGAGCAACTATCCACACGCGTAAAGCTGGAAATTCTTCAACAGCTGCCTTCAGGCAATGTCAAAGAATCGGACATTGCAGAATCCATCGGCTTAAGTTCTCGCACCATGCAGCGACGCTTGTTGGATGAGGGCGTGAATTTTAGTTCGTTGTTGCAAGACACTCGACAGCAACTGGCGAGCCAATATATTAAAGACGACCAACTGTCCGTCAGTGAAATAGCTTACTTACTGGGTTTTTCTGACCAGGCCAACTTTACCCGAGCCTTTAAGCGCTGGAATGGGGTTTCCCCCACCCAGTACCGCAATCAAGAAACAGCTTTAAATTAACTAAAGAGCAGCGATGATTCGATCTGCTATTTTTTGCAGTTTTTCCGCGTCGGCCATGGTGGCAGCATGTTGAGTGCTGCGAATCACACCCAAAGAAGTTGGCAACAAATGAAAGTGTAAGTGAGGAACCGTTTGCCCTGCTTCGGCACCACTTAATTGAAACATCACGATGCCTTCTGTGCTAAAGGCTTTCTTCAATGCGTTACCCACCTTCTTTAAGGTTTGCAAACAGGCCGTTGCATAGTCATCTGGCAACTCAAACAGCGTTTCCGCCTCCACCTTTGGAATCACCAGAGTATGACCTTCCACCTGCGGCATGATGTCCATAAAGGCCAGGGTATGCTCATCTTCATACACTTTGATACAAGGCATTTCCTCGCGCAAAATTTTTGCAAATATATTTTGATTATCGTAAGCCATGTTTACCTCTTTTATTATAAGGGCAGGAGGATTAGTATTCGCCTGCTAAGGCTAGCCCGAATAGCAAACCCCTAGCAACTTTTAATTCGACTACTGACACGCGCACATTGACAAGGAAACCCCATGAGCAATGAATTTGAGCAACCAAAAACCGTTTTAGTCACCGGCGCATCTGCTGGCATTGGCAAAGAACTCGCCCTCACCTTCGCAGAAAACGGTTTTGATGTTGTTTTAGTGGCAAGACGCGAAGATAAACTGAAACAAGTAGAAGAAGAAATCAAAAAGCAGTACGGCCAAATGGCCTACAGCGTAGCAGAAGATTTAGCCGACCCAGAGGCCCCCAAAAGGTTGTTTAACTGGTGCCAGGAAAAAAGTATTCAAGTAGACGCGCTGGTGAACAATGCCGGCTACGCCATTCACTCTGAATTTCTGAATGCCGATTGGCAAACCCACCGCGACTTTGTGCAAGTTTTGAATCTTGCACCACTGGAGCTGTGCCACCTGTTTGCACCCGGCATGAAAGAGCGAGGTTATGGGCGCATTATTAACCTGGCATCTATTGCTGCCTTTTCTCCACAATTAAAAGGCAATTTGTATGGTGCAGCGAAATCCTTTGTATTGGATTTTTCCCAGGCGTTGGATTTGGAATTGCGTGATCACGGCGTTTATTGCACAGCATTATGCCCCGGCTTAACCTACAGCGAATTCCACGATGTGATGGGCACCCGTGACATTACCGATAAGTTGCCCAAGTTTGTGTGGATGTCGGCAGATAAAGTGGCGGAAGAAGGTTTTGCAGCGGTAATGGAAGGCAAACCTGTGCATATTAATGGTTTGATGAATCAGGGGTTTTCTCAAGTCATGTCGATGTTGCCGCCCTCGATAAAAAACTTTTTATCCCGTAGCCAAAAGATTATGGAATAAATAGTCGTTAATTAATGTGTCGTAGGGCCTAAAATGGCCCTATTGACACGCCCCGAAACCACTGTAATTATATACAGCAATCTAATTTTGAGCAGGACGCTCCCTTATGCTGATATTGGACCAGTTGGCACAGGCCATTCGTACCCGTCATTACAGCTTTCGCACCGAAAGAAGCTACTCCCAATGGGTAAAACGCTTTATTTTCTTTCATGGCTGTCGTGATCCTCGTGAATTGAACGATACCCATATTCAAGCATTTTTAACTCACCTTGCAGTGAAAGAAAAAGTGGCCCCCTCTACACAAAATCAGGCATTAAATGCGCTGGTTTTTCTGTATAAATACGTGCTGGAAAAGCCTTTTTCTGAAGACGTGGAATTTACCCGCGCAAAGAACAAACAACGATTACCTGTAGTATTAACACAGGAAGAAATTCAACGTCTTTTTGCTCACCTTCAAGGGCAATATTGGCTAATGGCTGCCCTACTTTATGGATCAGGTTTGCGCCTTATGGAATGCGTGAGACTGCGAGTAAAAGACTTGGATTTTCAGCATAGCGCCATTGTGGTTCGCAGTGGCAAAGGCAATAAAGATCGAGTGGTAACCTTAGACGAGCAGCTCATACCTCATTTAAAAATGCACCTGGCTAAAATGCGTACGCAGCATTTGAAAGATTTAAATCAGGGTGGCGGCTCGGTGTATTTACCTTACGCACTGGAAAGAAAATACCCCAACGCCAATAGAGACTGGATGTGGCAATATATTTTTCCTGCATCACAGCCTTCTATCGATCCTCGTACTGGCATCAAACGCCGCCATCATATAGGGGAGCAACAATTACAACGAGCGGTAAAAGTAGCGGTTAAGGCTGCCGATATACATAAACCAGCCACCTGCCATACTCTGCGCCACTCCTTTGCTACACATTTATTGGAAAAAGGTTATGACATTCGCACAGTGCAGGAGCAACTGGGCCATAAGGATCTGAAAACCACACAGATTTATACGCACATACTTGAACGTGGTGCCAACGCAGTGAAAAGCCCGTTTAGCGGTATTGTGGCTCCCCGGCCTTTGGGCTATGCCCAACAGACAAGAGAGCCAGACAAAGTGGAAGAAGCTAGGATGCTATATCAAGTAGCCTAGATTTTTTCGTACAAGGTGTAATCGACGATTACTGGCTCTTCTGAAATCACATCGCTACCAAAAGAAGTATTGTCAATAAACAAGTAGAAAGTGCCCTTCGGCATAATGATGTCTTCCTGACTAATGGAGGTTACCTGTTCCCATTTCGCCATGAAGTTAATGTTGGGTTGTGCTTCTTCGTCTGATTCCATCCAAGCATTTACTTTTTGCATCTCGGCTTCTGTCAGTAAATACGCATCATAGGGCACAGTGCTCTGGGAATTCATCACCACTTTAATGGGTGATTGCGATTCACTGGTAATTTCAAAGTAGGAATATTCGTTTGGTCCCGCATCCATTTCACCGCTGGTAAATTCAGTATAACTAGGGATACGGGAATAAATAGCAAATCCAATAAATGCCAAAGTAACCAGGCTACTAAATATTTTTCTCATAACTTCAACCCAACTAAAAAAAACGAATTAGGCGCAACAATTACACCACTACCTTTAAAATTTAGCAGCTATGAAATTCCAAATTTCGATTAAAGCTATTGGGGCTGAGAAAATGGCGTGAGGTAGTTCACAATTCGAGAAAACACATCCTTACGATACAACTCCAGCTCGTTTACCACATGGTGACGCACATTGGGCATGGTTTGCACTTGCAAGGAAGGAAAGATCCGCTCCAACACGGGAAGGTTGTGGCGCCAATCCACGGTTCCATCACTCTTACCCTGAATCACAAAAACGGGAAAGCTCACCGGTGCATGCCGTTCCACATAAGGTATCGACTGCTTTAAAGCGCCTACCCACTTGGTGGAGAGATAGCGTGGTTGCAGCGGGTCTTTGTCACGCAAAAACGCTATAAATTCCTCGTCATTGGAATTCTCCGCAAATTTTCGTTTTACAAAACGACGAAACGGACTAATCACTCGATGTAACTTGCTGTTCCAAAACCAATGCACTGGCCGAACCAGAGGTGCCAACATCACCACACCTCTGAATGGAATGCGCTCTTCCAATCCGGAATATTGCAACAGGTACTCTGTGGCAATGGCACCACCAGTACTTTGCGCCACCACATGCCAAGGCTTCGGCATGTTTTCACATAGTTGTAGAACTTTTTTAAACACCGGCTGATATTGGCGAAAAGAAGAGATGGCCGCTCGCGATCCAGACGACAAACCATGACCAGGCAAATCAAAAGCCACCACGGCAAATTGATTCTTTAGCATATATTTTATGATGTGGTTATAAATTCCCACATGGTCATAATAACCGTGAATCAGAAAAATGGTGGCAATAGCTTTATCAGGCCGGAAGCTATGAACCACCACATCAAATCCTGACACATGGGTTTTACCTATGTGCACTTTTAAGTTTGGAAACTTTTTCTCAAAGTCTAAACCATAAAACTCACGATAGGTTTGAATAGCCGGGTCAACAGGCTGCG
>JBFKSL010000410.1:0-4415 GCA_041626995.1 Ketobacter sp.
AAACTATTTCTTTTTTCACCAAATCCACAGCGGTTAACGCCGCCCACGGAGGCTTTGAACAAGGTGCACCGAATATAGAAAGTAAGCCTTGAACTTTGGGTACGTATGGTGACCCTTCCACAGGGAATATCATTTCTGAAGTTGCCTCAATGGCTTGGCCTTCCTGAAAAACGGCTTCCGCTCTAGGCACCATGGTGACTATGGTAGGTACTCGATTTGACGGCACGATCATAAGATTGCTTTCAGGGTCATAACCACCGCCACCCCAGTTAGGGCCGCCGCCTACTGAAGGATGAAATATAGTTCCCTTTGTGCTGGGCGGTGTGTAAATCTCTCCATAGTTCAAACCCTCGGCTTTTTTGCGGCAAAGCCATTCGTCTAGCGGAGTGAAACCCCAAACATCATCAGGTGAAAAACCGAGTGGCATAAGTGCAGGCATGCCCACTGGGAATGGTTGAGTAGCAGATAAAATTTCGCCCTCTACTTTTCCCTGTTGGGGAACAGGACGCTCCTCAATGGGTACGAGAGGTTCACCCGTCTCTCGATTAAACACGAATATCAAACCCATTTTCGTGTTTTGCACCAAGGCAGGCACCATTTTACCTTTATGTGGCAAATCCATTAGCAGAGGTTGAGATGGTGTGTCGTAATCAAATACATTGTGATGCACAAATTGAAAGTGCCAAGCAACTTCGCCGGTTTTTCCTCGTAGTGCGACAATGGATGTTGTGTAGTTGTTATCACCGGGGCGTCCCGCGCCATAAAAATCATTTGATGCGCTTGTGGTGGGTAAAAATACCAAATCCAATTCCTGGTCAGCTGCCATAGCCGCCCAAACATTGCCAGCACCAAATTTGTCGGTACCTTTGGGCCAGCTAGCCATAGCAGGATCGGTAGCATCGCGAGGTATAGGGTCAAATTCCCAAAGCATTTCTCCGCTTCTTGCATCGAATGCTAATACCCTGCCGCTAGGAGCTTCAACACGTTGGTTATCAGCTACGGTTGAACCCATTACAACAACATCATTTACAATTGCTGGGCGAGAATTTGCCAACACTTCACCAGTGAATATTTCAGGCTTGTTAATGGGCATTTTAACTTGTCCATTCTTGCCAAATTCTGTGCATTGCATTCCGCTTTTGGCGTCTATAGCAATTAACCGATAATCCGCTGTCCCTAAAAATATACGGCTCTTACAAAAGCTACCATCTTCTGCCTGAGTATCAACCCAATTGGCGATACCGCGACATTTCTTCATGCCCGTTTCCGGATCTTTAGGATCAAAAACCCATTGTTCTTTACCCGTTTTTGGATCAAGAGCAATGACACGGCGATGTGTTGTACACACCACCAAATTACCTTCGATCATGCTGGGTTGATCTTGAAATGAGGTGAGAGAACCTGGCTTCGGATTTGCACCATCTCCAGTGTGGTACTCCCAAGCCACTGTCAATTTAGTCACATTTTCTTTAGTTATCTGTTTTAGCGGAGAGTACTTCGTACCAAATTGCAGCTGATCCACTACAGAGTCGATGGCAAACGTATTAAGTGAAATTCCCATAGCCAAGAAAGCTAGGCTGGACAGGTTGAGTATCTTCATTCTTGTTGTATTCCTGACTGCATTAGCGACATTGTTTTAGTGTCAGAATCGTGACATCAATACAATGTCCGGTCAATTGTCGCGTTATTGCGCTGCTTCTGGTTCGTAGCCCAAAATCCCTTTTATTTCGAGGAAATCGTGGAAACCGTATTCACCCCATTCACGACCATTCCCACTTTTTTTGTACCCGCCAAATGGACAGTTAAAGTCGAAACCATTATTTATAGAAACGTATCCAGCCCTTATTTTTCGTGCAACCGTTCTAGCTAATTCAAGGTCAGCACCTGCAACGTAACCAGCCAATCCATACTCCGTTTCATTTGCAATATCGATAGCTTGATCGATATTGTCGTATCCCAACACGCACAAAACAGGCCCAAATATTTCTTCCTGTGCAATAGTCATATCATTACTCACGTGGGCAAAAACGGTGGGTTTAACGTAGTAACCAACATCCAAACCCTCAGGGCGACCTACTCCACCAATGGCTAAAGTAGCTCCTTCATCAATGCCCTTCTGAATATAGCTCTGAATTTTTTCGAATTGGATTCTTGAGGTAACTGGCCCCATTGCTACTTCCGTATTTGGATCACCCACCGTAATTTCAGATGCAGCTTGTTTGGCAATTTCGATGGCTTCTGCCATACGGGATTTAGGAACAAGCAAGCGTGAACCTGCGCTGCAGGTCTGACCAGAATTGCCCATCATCGTAGCGACGGCTGTAGCCACATTAGTTGAGAACTCTTCATCATCTAGTACGATGCTTGGACTCTTTCCACCTAGTTCCTGAGTAACTCTTTTGACTGTTGGAGCCGCGTTACGCGCAATCTCAACGCCAGCACGAGTTGATCCTGTAAATGAAATCATGTCAATTTCCGGATGGCTTGAAAGCGCAACACCTACACCAGATCCATCACCTTGAACTAAATTAAACACACCTGCAGGAACGCCTGCGGCGTGTAATATCTCAGTAAATATCTGGCCAGTAAAAGGCGCTATCTCTGATGGTTTTAAAATCATGGTACAGCCAGTCGCTAAAGCCGGAAACACTTTTACGGCTATTTGATTTAACGGCCAATTCCAAGGCGTTATCAATCCGCAGACGCCAATAGGTTCTTTTACAATACGAGTGGCACCCCGTGATTCCTCAAACTGAAAATTCTTAAGTACTTCGATTGCTGTACTTAAATGACCCTCACCCAGACCGACTTGAAAACCATTAGCCAAAGATTTTGGCGCTCCCATTTCCTCTGTTAGCGCCTCAGCTATTTCTGCTGCGCGGCTCTGGTATTCAGGTAGAATATTTTGCAAGATTTCGAGTCGATCTGAAGGATTGGATTGTGACCAGGAAGAAAAAGCAGCACGAGCCGCCGCTACAGCGGCGTCTACATCTTTTGCGGTTCCAATTGCGATAGTTCCGCAAACTTTTTCTGTCGCGGGATTTTCTACATCCAGAGTTTTTAACTCCACTGGATCTACCCATTGGCCATTAATATAGAACTTCAAGTACTCGCGCATGTCATTATTCTCCGTTTATTCTTGTATTAATTGTGGGGAGGCTTTACCCATGAATCGAGCAAGATTTCGGTGCATGTTTGTAATCTTCTGTTCTTGATGTGGGTTAGGCAGAGCACCACGGAAACCGCGATTTCGCATACCTTTTTGAACAGCAGCCATGTTCGAAAAATCTTGGGCGAGAACTTTTTTCCATTTTTCTTCTGTAGGTTCAGCTTCTACCCATTCAGTTTTCGGTGCTTCACCTTCAGGAAAGCGCTCTAACGCATAGGCTTCAAAAATACATTTATTAGGATCATTTCCATATGGGCGAGTTCGGTAGCCAAGCAGAAATGTTAAACCTGGAATAAACGACATATTGGGAAATATATGCCAGGCTAACCCGGCCTTTGACAGTTTATCCGGATCAATAGTGGGCCAAACTACACCGCGCTCTTCGTCATCTCTCTTGGCTGATTCATACCAATGTTCATGAACCTCGTGTGGCGGGGTGCCTTCCGGCAGCTCATCTACCAAACGTTGAGCTGCATTGACTAAAGTAGGTGTTGTACTAGCTCCAATGGTGTCCCAAAACTCCTGTTGCATTTGAGCGATCATCTTTCTAGCATCGGGGCCTTTACCCGTACGCGTTACTGTTGTTGTGGCAGCTGTTTCATCAGCTTCACCTTTGGCGTCAAATCCATCATTGCCGTGTAAGCCTTGTGCTTTACTCCATGCATAAAAGTCACCATACTCGCAAAGTTGCGGATGAGTACCTTCTACATGATAGGGTTCCATAAAAGCTTCAAGGGCGGTTTTCCAGTTACAATCAAAAATTGTATATTGGCGCCAGCGGAAGCTCATTTTTTCAAATTCAAATTGATTGAGTAAATCAGATGCAGGTTGGAGATAATCAATTAAAGGTTCGCACTCTAAATCCATGTTTATCCAGATCCAGCCGCCCCAGGTATCTACTTTCACTTCACCAAGTTTGGTGCGATCCTGGTTAAGACAACCCTTCCAATCATCTTCATCAAGAATACGAGTGCACTTGCCTTCGAGGTTATACACCCAACCGTGATAACCACAAACAAAGTTCTGCTTTCTTCCGCAAGCACTGTGGGAACCTTCAGGCACATCCACTAACTGACGGCCGCGATGGGAGCAGACATTGTAAAAAGCTTTTATGGTGTCTTCTTCGGTACGAACAATAATTATGGAATCATCCATTATGTCGTAGGTAATATAGTTTCCAATTTCTGGGATTTCTTCTACCCTGCCCGCTTGCTGCCAGACCTTTGCCCATAACTTGTCGCTTTCT
>JBFKSL010000411.1:0-4402 GCA_041626995.1 Ketobacter sp.
GGGAATAAAAATAATGACAGATGACGACGATAAAACCGTATTCTCTCCAGGCCAGCGACAACCTGCCCAGGAAGAGCGTGATAGCACCGTATTTATTCCGCAGCCCGGTGCTCAGCGCCAAGCTCAGCCAACGGCGCAAGTAACGCCAACGGCTTCTCCGCTAATGTCTACGACTCCGCAGGAAATGATTTCCGTGCAGCGGGCATTAAATCCATTGATCAGTGCTGCCTCCACACTGCTGGCGGTAGTGAATAAACTGCGTAATACGCCGCAGCATAATGATGTGGCGGGGCTGCATCGACATCTAGTGGATGAAATCAAACAGTTTGACAGCAAGCTCAAGCAACAAAATACACGCCCGGAAATTGCCCTTTCAGCACGCTATCAATTATGTGCCGCCATTGATGAAGCGGTGATGAACACACCATGGGGAGCGCAAGCCGGTTGGGCACAGCGCTCACTACTCAGTTTGTTTCACAAAGAAACCGCTGGCGGCGAAAAGTTTTTTGCCATCTTACAAAAAATGATGGAAGCGCCAGGCACCAATATTGATTTAATTGAGCTGAACTACATTTTATTGAGCCTGGGCTTTGAAGGTAAGTTTCGCATCGATCCCCGTGGACGGGATCAGCTGGAATCCATTCGTGAAAATCTCTACAACACCGTAGAAAAATTGCGCGGGCAGTTTGAAACCGACCTTTCGCCTAATGCCGATTCCACTGCCACCAGCAAAAAAGGCTTAACTCAGTTTATTCCTTTGTGGGTGGTAACCGCAGCGGTATTTGCCATCATTTTGCTGCTGTTCAGTGGTTTTCGTTTATGGATTTTTCAGGCCACAGAGCCTGCGGCGGAACAATTGCAAACCATAACTCAAGAACTAAACAAAACCGATCAATAGCCCATCATATATTTGGATTTATCCATGAAGCGCTTTGTTAGCATATTGAAGAATAAAATTTTCCTGGGGTTGTTAGGGGTTGTTGCCCTGTCGTTAGTCATCTGGTTTGGTGCGGAATTCTTAGAATCCCGTGATACCGAAACCGAAATCACTTATACCGTGCGTTTTCTCTTGATGCTATCGGTATTGTTGATTTGGCTGCTATCTCAGTTGTTTTTTATGTGGTGGGAACACAGAAAGAACAAAAGCATGCTGGAAGATATGGAAGAAGACCCCGCCAGCCAGGATGCCGCTCGTGTTGATCAGGAAGTGCAAGCGTTAAATAAACGCTTTACCGAAGGCATGGCCATACTGAAAAAGGCCAAGTTTGAAACCCGTGAAGGCAAGGTTGCGTTATATCAATTGCCCTGGTACATCATCATTGGCCCACCGGGTGCCGGTAAAACCACAGCGTTAGTCAATTCCGGTTTGAATTTTCCGTTAGCAGAAAGCCACGGCAAGAGTGCATTAGGCGGTGTGGGTGGTACTCGTAATTGCGATTGGTGGTTCACTAACGAGGCGGTATTGATTGATACGGCTGGCCGCTACACAACACAAGACAGTCATACCAGCGTGGACAGCTCTGCTTGGCAGGGTTTTCTCAAATTACTGAAAAAGCACCGGCCACGCCGCCCGGTCAATGGTGCCATTATTGCCATTAGTGTGCAGGATCTATTAACTCAGCAACCAGCACAACGGGCTCACAATGCCAAATTGATTCGTGAACGTATCAATGAACTACAGCAACAGTTTGGTATACGCTTTCCTATTTATGTGATGCTCACCAAATGCGATTTGATGGCGGGCTTTAGTGAGTTCTTCTCTAACCTCACTCAGCCAGAACGACAGCAAATGTGGGGCGTGACGTTTGATGTACAAAATCCCCAGCCATTAACCAATCTAAGCGATGAAATAGATCAGCTGATTAGCCGTTTGAATGACCGCCTGTTATGGCGAGTCAATAACGAGCGTGATCCCGCCAAGCGGGCATTAATTCAGGCTTTCCCTCAACAGGTGGAAAATTTAAAACCCCTGGTTGAAGAGTTTATGGACGAAACCTTCGCGGCCAGCCGTTACAACGAGGCGCCTTTGTTGAGAGGTATGTATCTATGTAGCGGTACCCAGGAAGGTACGCCGATCGATCGTATGATGTCGGCGATTTCCAGTAACTTTGGTTTAAGCCGAGATGCGCTACCTGCACAAAATGGCGGTAAAAGCTTTTTTATTAATCGACTATTTCGTGATGTGATTATTCCCGAAGCGGAATTAGTCGGCAGCAATAAAAAACTGGAAAACCTGCTGTTATGGTTGCGCCGTGGATACTTTGCTGGTTTAGGCGTATTGGTTCTGGTATTGCTGGTGGTATGGTCGGTTACTTTAAGCCGTAATAACGGCTCCATGCAGCAAGTGAATCAGTATGTTGCTCAATACCAGGAAGCAAAAAAGAATTTGGGTAAATGGAATCAGGATGTCACCGCGGCCTTGCCTGTGCTAACACCGTTGCAGCAGGCAGCTGAGGTTTACAACAAAACCGAACACCCTTTTATTGCCGGTTTGGGTTTGTATGATGACTCTGTGGATGAAGCGGCCGATGCGCTTTATAAAGCAGAGTTAAGTAAACAATTCTTGCCACGGTTTCAATATTTTATTGAGCAGCAACTGGAAGGCATGGCTGCTAGCGATGCCAATTTAATTGAAACCTTTCGCGTGTATCTCATGTTGTCTGGCGATCACTATGATGCCAAGGCCATTGCCAACTGGGCTGATCAGCAATGGCAACAGCGCTTGCCCGGTGAAGCGAGTAAGCAAAAGGAATTACAAAATCATCTGTTGGCCGTTTTAAATAGTGGCCCCACCAGTGTAGAAGCAAAACCACGAGTGGTAGAGGCTTCTCGTGCCAAGCTACGTCAAATTCCTGCGCCACAACGATTGTTCAGTCAGCTAAAATCCGGTGAGTTGGGCACTGAAAAATTGGATTTGTATGCGCAAATCGGTGGTCGTGGTGCAGCGGCATTTGGTTACAGCGAAACGACCGCCTCCATGCAAATGCCAGTACTGTATTCCAAGCCAGGTTATAAATCTCTGGACTTCACTGACAAGTCGCCATTGTTACAACAATTGGAAGAAGATCGTTGGATTTACGGTTCCAAAGAAATGGATGATTTCAGTGAGGCCGATAAAAAAGCCCTGGCGCAACAATTGGAAACCTTGTACCTCAATGATTACAGTTTCCAATGGCAAAACTTTTTGAACAATTTGCAGATTCAGAAGTTTTCCAATATGGCTGAGGCCACAGAAACCTTAAAAATGTTTTATGATCCAGGCTTTTCGCCCATTGTTTCATTGTTAAGGTTAACCAAAGAAAACACCGCGCTGACGCCCGGCTGGCCCAAGCCCGCGTTGCCCTTGGGTGCACCCAAACAAGCCGCGGGGTTAGTGGGTGCTGCACTGGATAAAGTCATCGAACCCACAAGCGTGGATGTAACCTTTCGTGATTTGAACCAGCTCATTACACAATCAGAAACACAACCGGCTCCGGTGAATGAAATTCTAGCAGCAGTAAAAGAGCTGCATAATTATCTTAACAATATGGCGGTGGCACCCAACCCCAGCAGCGCTGCATTTACCGCAACCAAAGCCCGATTCAGTGGCAATAGTGCCGACCCCATTCGCAAACTGCGAGTACTGGCCAGCAATTCTCCCAAACCGGTTAATGATTGGCTGAATCAATTGGCGGATCACAGTTGGGGCGTGATGCTGCAAAGCAGTAAAATTTATCTGGATAGTGCCTGGAAGCAACAAGTGTACGATGTTTATAGCCGCACCTTGGCCAATCGTTACCCCTTGCGCAAAGTGCGTAGCGAAGCTTCCTTAGATGACTTCAATCAGTTCTTCGGTGCTGGTGGTGTGGAAAACACCTTCGTTCAGGAAAACGTCAAACCCTTTGTGGATCGCAACTGGAAACCGAAAAAACTGGAAGGTCAGGCCATTGCCTTTACCGGCACCAGCTTAAGCCAACTACGTAATGCAGCGGTGGTTCGTTTGGCCATGTATCAAACCAGCCCCGACTCTCCCGGCTATGCTTTTAAATTGAAGCCGGTTAGTTTGGACACTGCCGTGGGTAAGTTTGAATTAACCCTGGGAACGCAACGCAACACGTATACCCATGGCCCTAAGATACCCAAGAGCTTCAGTTGGAAAGTGGATCGTGATACCAAAGCCCGCATTTTATTTGAAGACTTAAACCAAACTTTGCACAGGGAAACCTTCACCGGCCCTTGGGCGTGGTATAAATTATTGGATGCTGCCAATATTCGTAAAGTAGGCAACACCACCTACCGCGCCAAGTTTGTTAAAGATGGGCGCAAGGCGGATTACCAACTTACCAGCAGTTCCAAGCTCAGCGGGTTGAACGTGGCGCTGTTGCGAAATTATTACTGCCCTGAAACCTTGTAGCGGAGACAA
>JBFKSL010000412.1:0-4399 GCA_041626995.1 Ketobacter sp.
CATCAAATGGTGGAGGAGAGATAAGCCATTTTTGTGTGAAATTTATAAAGGCACTCTTGTTGTCTGTTACCTTATCAATGCCTATTTCCGCAAATGCATTTACCACTAGCTGAGATGTGGCAACGTCTCCATCCCATTCCCAATCGGGTTGATTGGGGGCTCGAAACAGTAATTCGTAGGCATGAACCTCTAGATCGCGGTTGTAGATGGGTTGGCGTGCTAACAAGATATTAAGTGCTTCCATTTACGAGTCTCTTGTCGGGATAATTTTAAATTCGATGTAATGAGTTTAGACCGTAAATGAAAGGGAATAAGTATTCCTTTGTAGCTTAGAAGAAAAGGTAATAAGAGCGCTTTGGTTAGCTGGTCTACACTATAGATATTTAGTTGATTGATTTGATTGTGGAAAAAATATGGCTAGCATTCTGGACACAGTAGACCAGCGAACTCAGTTAGTGGGTGAAAACCGGCTGGAACTACTGATGTTTCGGTTGCAGCGTGGCAGTATTTTTGCGATTAACGTTTTTAAAATTCAAGAAGTACAGACGTTGCCTAAACTGACCAGTTTGCCTAAAAGCCACCCGCATGTGGTGGGTGTAACCCACGCTCGCGGTCGAACCATCCCAGTGATTGATCTGAGTGCCGCTATTGGCTTGGGGCCATTACAGGATCGTACCAACTGCAATATTATTGTTTCTGAATACAACATGACGATTCAGGCTTTTATGGTTAAGTCGGTGGATCGCATTGTGAATACCAATTGGGAAGAGATCATGCCGCCACCTAAAGGTGCAGGGCGGTCTCATTATCTAACGGCCATTACCAAAGTAGATGATCAAATTGTTGAGATCATTGATGTTGAAAAAGTGTTGCAGGAAGTGTCTCCCTATAACATGCAGGTGAATCCTGATGTGCTGGATCAAGAAGCTATTGCACAAGCTTCTGGTCTTGAAGTGTTAGCGGTAGATGATTCTTCCGTTGGTTTAGGTCAAGTTAGGGAAACTATTCAACAGTTGGGTATTAAGTTGATTAGTGCCAGCGATGGAGCCATGGCTTTGCGTATGTTAAAAGGCTGGGCTGACCAAGGAATTGAGGTGCCTAAAAAGTTGATGATGGTAATAACCGATGCGGAAATGCCTGAGATGGATGGTTATCGCCTAACGCGCGAAATTCGTGATGACCCTCGGCTAAAGGATCTGTTTGTGATTCTGCATACTTCATTGAGCGGAAATTTTAATAAGGCCATGGTAGAGAAAGTCGGTTGTGATGACTTTCTCTCCAAGTTTGAGCCTGATCGGTTAGCCATCGTTGTGCAAGATCGTATTAAGCAGTACCGAGAGCAATATCCTGTTGGAAACTAGTTGCAGCAGGGCTCAAAGGCTTCTTTAATTGTTTCCATACGTTTTCGGTTTTTACCAAAGTCGCTGTAACCGGTTCTGGAAGCGGAGCGAACATTAATAACGCCATCCACGATATAGAATTCTCCATCATCCACAAATCCCAAAAGATCGGTTTTAAATTCTGCTCTTAAATAGCTGTTTCGATCGGATACCACTTTGGTGTTTTTCATATCACCCAAAACGCTGATCAGCCTCTCTTTGGCTTGTTCTTTGGTGCCGTTGTATTTCAAGGGTTCGAAGTAACGATCTTCATCGGAATCTGCACTGCTTACGCAGTTTGGGCTTGAGGGGCAGGGTGCTACATTGCCTTGCAGAACCCCTGAGGCAACCGATTTAGACGCACATCCCTGTATGAATAGCATGCCAGTCAATACCAAAATGGTGGTAAGTTTTGAAAAATTGATGTGTGTCATTTATTTAATCCCTCATGGTTTTTGTGATTTATTTTGGTTGATCCAGGTCATTATTGCACTTTCATTGCACATTAGACTAGCCACCATTGTTTAGTAACAAGCTGATTTTATTATTATTGTTGGTTAGAGGAAAGTTATGACTACAAAATTTAAAACTTCTGTATCTGTGTTGGCCCTGGGCGTAGCAATGGCTTCTGGCTCTGTTTTGGCCTACCAAGAAGGGGATATTGTAATACGTGCGGGTATTGCTACTGTAGCACCGGATGAGGATAGTTCCTTAATCAATGTACCTGCATTGGGTGGTGACGTAGCTGGTACCGGTGTTGAGGTTGATGACGATACCCAGTTAGGTTTAACCGGTCTTTATATGCTGAGTAATAACATTGGTCTTGAGCTGTTGGCTGCTACGCCTTTTACTCATACTGTTTCCGCTAAAGGGCTTGAAGGATATGGTATTGATGAGGTTGCGGATGTTAAACATTTGCCACCTACTTTGAGTGTTCAATATTTTCCCATGCCTTCTGATTCCAAGTTTCAGCCCTATGTGGGCGTTGGTTTGAACTACACTATCTTCTTCGATGAAGAAGCGTCTAACGATGTAGAAGAGTCTGTCTTGGGTGATACTAGCGTTTCCCTAGATGATTCCTTTGGTTTGGCTTTCCAATTAGGTTGTGATTTTGCGATAACGGATCAACTAGTTATAAATGCAGCTGTATGGAAAATCGATATTGATACTGAAGCTACATTGAAAACTGCTGGCGCTGGCCTTATCACTGTCGACGTAGACATCGACCCTTACGCCTACATGGTAGGCCTGGGCTACAAATTTTAAGCTGACTTATATTTAGGATAATCCCAATAAAAAAGTTGTTTCTTCTAGTGTGTTTTAGCCCCTTTTTTAGGGGCTTTTTTCATTTCGGCCTTCCCTAATGGAAGTCTCTGGAACGGGTTTCCAGCTCACCCAATAGATGGCTGCAATCCTCCACATCTCCCGCAATAATGTGAATTACATTGCCTTCCCGCTCTAATACCCCCTTAATTTTCAGCATTCGTGATTGCACAATGGCGGCCCGTTTTCGCTCCACCAAATCACGCCATACAATGATATTGCTGTTGCCTGTTTCGTCTTCCAGGGTAATAAAAATCACCCCTGTAGCTGTGCCGGGTCGTTGCCTGCCTGTTACCAGTCCGGCAATGCGCACAAAGCGCTTATGGCCTAAGTTATACAAGTCTCGGTGGGTTTTATAGCCCTTTAAAGCGGGATGATTACGTAATAGCGCCATAGGATGCTTGCCTAAAGTGAGCCCCAAGCTTTGATAATCTTCCTGTAGGTTTTCCGCTTCTGATGGTTGTGGTAGCTGAACGGGGCTCTCACGCTGTTGCTCTTGTTTTAATAAAGGCGATTCTTGCTGTAGGCCTTGCACTTCCCAGCGTGTTTGAAAACGATTTTTGGAAAAACAGGCTAATGCGTTGGCATGGGCGAGGGCATCCTGATCCCGTTTGCTGAGTTTGCAACGACGCATAAAATCCGCCAGGGTAGTAAAGGTGGTAACTTGACGTTGTTGAAGCAGGGTATCGGCGGCTTGCCTGGAAAACCCCTTTACTAGTCGTAGCCCCAGACGAATGGCGGGTTGCCGTTGCGGATGCTGATGCATGGCGTCGGTTTCTAGGCTGTGATCCCATTGGCTGTTTTGTACACATACTGGGCGCACTTCCACATGATGTCGCTTAATATCCTGTACCAATTGCGAGGGAGAATAAAACCCCATGGGTTGGCTATTGAGCAGACCGCAACAAAAAGCCGCTGGTTCATGGCATTTCAACCAGGAAGAGGCATAGGCCAGTAGGGCAAAGCTGGCAGCGTGGGATTCGGGAAAACCGTATTCCCCAAAACCGCGGATTTGCGAAATAATGCGCTGGGCAAAATCCAGAGAGTAACCTCGCGTTAGCAGGCCCTGGGCCAACTTTTCCTCATATTTCTGTAGTTGTCCTTTACGTTTCCAAGCTGCCATGGCACGGCGTAGTTGATCCGCTTCTCCGGCAGAAAACCCGGCTGCCACCATGGCGAGTTCAATGACTTGTTCCTGAAAAATGGGCACACCGAGCGTACGTTCTAAAACGCTCTTTACTTCCTCGCTTACATAGCTGACTTCTTCCAATCCCTGACGACGGCGCAGAAAGGGGTGCACCATATCGCCTTGAATGGGGCCGGGGCGAACAATGGCGACCTGAATCACCAGATCATAGAAGCAGGCCGGTTTCAAGCGGGGCAGCATGGCCATTTGGGCGCGAGATTCTACTTGAAATACGCCTACGCTATCGCCTTTTTGTAGCATTCGGTATGTGTCTGGGTCTTCTTGAGGGAGGGTGGATAAAGTCCACTGTTGACCACGGATCTGCTGCAACAAATGAAAGGATTTACGAATGGCGCTGAGCATGCCCAGAGCCAATACATCCACTTTCATCAACCCCAGAGCTTCGATATCGTCTTTATCCCATTGCACCACGGTGCGATCAGACATGGTGGCATTTTCAATGGGTACCAGCTGATCCAATGGCCCTGCAGACATGATGAAGCCGCCCACA
>JBFKSL010000413.1:0-4385 GCA_041626995.1 Ketobacter sp.
CAAACAAAGTGGTTTGCTTACTTAAGGAGTGATCATAACCAATGCCAACTGATGTGGCATCTGTTTCAGAAGTCGCTCCTTCAATATCATACTCTGTAGTTGACGCGCCGTATTGCGCTTTAATTTTGCCAGAGCCAACATTGAAAGCACCACTTAGTACATAACCATCCTGCTCCACCGACAAATCACCCACTAAAGGATCATCATTCACAAGGTCATCAGAAGTCTCAGACATTTGATATAGCAGACCTACTTGGAACGCATCCATTTTCATGATTCCCACCAAACGAGTAGTATCAAATCGGGCGGTTCCGTTATAGTCGTTAAACTCTAATAAGTCATCAGAGTCCATCAAATCATAGTCATCCCAGATACCAACTTTAGTATCAGCAACCACGTCCAAATCCTGAGCAACAGCAAAATATAAGCCGCTATCCAGATTCAAAGTCAAAGACATAGAGATGGCATCAGCTGGACCATCTTTAGAGTCATTCCCGGCAGATCCATCATCGTACTCTTCACCAGGAGCCCAAGCAACATTGATTTGAGCGGGACCCATTTTAGGAGAAGAATATTGCACAAAATTACCAATACGCTCTTCGCCCAACAGGTAAACACCAATATCACCAGCCAAATCGTTCATTTGGTCGATCTTGCCCTGAGACTTTTTCAATGGGGAATCGAATTTACCAATCTTAAAGGTACCAAAACCTCCTTGCAGACCCACAAAGCGATCACGCTGACTCATGTCAGAGCCATCATCCAAATTAATACCCCATTCAACTTGGTAAATGAGATCCAAAGAATCATTGATATCTTCTGATCCTTTAACACCAACGCGAGAGGCATTACTGATTACTTGCCAGTTGTCAGCAGCTTCAAATCCATAGGCAGGATCAACGTCTACCATTTCATAAGATACGTTTAACTTACCATAAACAGTTGGGCCTTCCGCCAAAGCAACGCCAGGCATAGCAATAGCAGCACCGATAGCTAAAGGAAGCAGTTTTACTTTCATTTTTCTCTCCTAGAGGGGTCCGAGTTTTTTCGCAATAAATGTCGGCTTACGAACGGAGCGAAGTATGAATGTGCTCTATGACACTTTCGTGACACACTCATGATTTGAAGAGCAGTGTTAGAACAATTTTTGTGCGCAATTAATTTTACGCACGGAGATGCACAGTGCTTACGTTTCAATAGCCTGCAATCCATTTTCTTCTAACATATTCCTTCACTACGCGACCGATTTACAGCTGCACTTTCGCGATCCACCTACACATCTTGTTGGGGACGTTGCGATTATATGACACTCACATGAAAAACAAAGGGGTTTTTGCACCGTTTTTGATCATTTTTAAATCAGAATCATGATTACTTACAAAAAGGGTGCACTTTATTGATACAGACTAAGCCTGACGCAATAGTCGATACCTACGCATTGCTTTGCAGGCTCGACTAGTTTCGTTCTACCCACTGAAGAAATATTTTCTTTTCTTCGTCCGATGCTTGTTTCCAAACATCTTGCAATAGATCCAATTTTGATGGTGCTGTAGCAAGGGCTGCTTCCGAGCTTGCTGTTGCGGGTGCGCTATTCACTTTGTCACTTTCAAACTCATAAACCGGTGCAACACTGGAGCGCAATGTAGTAAGAAAGGTGCGTGGGCGGCTCAACTCTACCTTCGCCTCAACCTTCTCACCTGTTTTACTATTCACCACATAAAAATCGGGCTTTTCAGCAAAGTCTTTGGCTTGTTGCAATGAATCTTGCTTGGGGTTGAGGATCTGATAACTCTTACCTGCTTGCGCAGTAAAAGTCACCTTGGCGGGTCGAGAAACAACTTTATCGTGCTCATCAACGCTAATTTCGTATAAATCAGAATACTCCACCATCACGGTACGCTGCCCCGCTACCACCTTATAAGAATGGGTCTGGCCTACGAATCCGGTATTAGCAGGTTCATCATCTATGTATTTAAACATTACCGTAGGAGATGACTGGATCAAAGCGGTGGATTGCTGGTTGCCTTGGGTAAGATCCACCACTTTGTTTGTGGCACAGGCAGAAATAAAACAAAGGGTAACGAGTAGAAGAACGAACCGATTCATAAAGACTGTCCTTAATGGATAACAATTGCCGTTATCATATGACAGTTTTACGACAAGGTGGTGACAGTCAGCAAAAATTTAGCCTATCAATAACTTTAAACCCACCACAACCAATAGAGCGGCAAAGATTTTTTTCAATGTGGCAGCAGGCAGTTTGTGGGCAAGCTTGGCGCCCACCTGAGCGAAAAGAACGCTGGTAACAGAAATGCCGATTAAGGCGGGTATGTAGACATAGCCCACACTGTAATCAGGCAAAGCCGCTTCATCCAAACCGTTTAACAGAAACCCTAATGCGCCAGCAATCGCTATGGGCATACCCCCTGCGGCAGATGTGCCCACGGCATGCTGCATTTTGACATTGCACCAGGTGAGAAACGGAACACTAAGGGAACCACCACCAATTCCAAAGATGGCGGAGATCACACCGATAAAACCACCAGCAACCGTAAGCCCCGCTTTGCCCGGCAATGAGCGTGTCGGCTTGGGTTTTACACCCGACCCCATTTGAATGGCCACCACAATGGCGAATACACCGAATAGAATTTGTAGCAGCCTACCTTGGATGAGGTCTGCCACCTTAGCACCAGCAAACGCGCCCAACGCTAAACCGAGTGCAAACCACACCAGCACAGGCCAATACACCGCACCTTTTTTATGATGCTGATAAACGGATCCGGCAGAAGTGATGATAATGGTGGCTAAGGAAGTACCCACCGCCATATGGGTGAGTACGTCTTGAGAGAAGTTCAGTAGACTGAAGCTATAGATCAGCACGGGAACAATGATGAGACCACCGCCAACGCCCAGCAGCCCTGCTGCCAAGCCAGCCACCACCCCTAGTGCCGGGTAGATCAGGAATTCCAACAGAACTTATCCGTTGTAACCGTAGCTCATTAAGCGCTGATAACGTTCCACCATTAGGGTTTCTTCATCCTTTTGGCTCAAACGCTCCAGGTTTTCAATCAACGAGGCTTTCAAAGCATCGGCAATGGCATCGTGATCACGATGAGCACCACCAAGGGGTTCAGGAATCACGTTATCCACCAATTCCAGCTCATGCAATCGCTCGGCGGTTAGGCCCATAGCTTCAGCTGCTTCAGAGGCATACTCCGCGCTCTTCCACAAAATGGACGCGCAACCTTCCGGGGAAATCACCGAGTAAGTACTGTATTGCAACATTTGCAGGTGATCGCACACGCCAATCGCCAACGCACCACCAGAACCACCCTCACCGATAACAGTGGCGATAATGGGGGTTTTCAGGCTCGCCATAACAGCCAGGTTACGGGCAATAGCCTCACTCTGACCTCGCTCTTCCGCTTCAATACCAGGATAGGCCCCTGGCGTATCAATAAAGGTAAGCAAAGGCATTTTAAAGCGTTCAGCCATTTGCATCAGGCGCATGGCTTTGCGATAACCCTCTGGCTGAGGCATACCAAAATTGCGACGCACTTTTTCTTTAACGTCACGGCCTTTTTGATGACCGATAACCATAACCGGACGACCATCTAAACGAGCAACGCCACCCACAATGGCCTTGTCATCACCATAAGTGCGATCGCCATGCAGCTCATCAAACTCACTGAAGATTCTGTCAATGTAATCCAGTGTGTAAGGCCGCTTAGGATGACGAGCCAACTGAGCAACTTGCCAGGAAGTTAACTCAGAAAAAATGGTTTCCGTGAGGGACAAACTCTTGTCTTTCAACAATTTCACCTCTTCACTGATGTTCAGTGAAGAATTTCCGCCCATGGAACTTAATTCGGTGATCTTGGATTCCAGCTCGGCAATAGGCTGTTCGAAATCCAGATAATTAGGATTCATAAAGCTCTAATCCTGTTCATTGTTATTAGGCCCCATACCTTACGTGAAGCATGGATGACTGTCGAGAATTGCTCGCCGCCAGAGGGCAGGATTTTGTGGCAAAATGTTATCGGTAATGCACTGTTAGGGATTTCTCCCCACAGAGTTGTTCCAACTGCTTGATTAATTCTGCTTTAGGAGAGATACGCCAGTCTTCCCCTAAATAGAGTCGGCCATTGGCACCCTGACGCTCGTACTGAATTCGTACCCGACACACGCCATCACGATAAGGTTGCAAGGTGGTATGCAGTTGCTGAGCAAAACCATCGGTAAGCCTATCCTGATGGAGTTGTAAACTCACCAGTCGCGCATAGTTTTCCCGCGCCTGAGCGATGCCGAAGACTTTTCGGGTCACCATTTTCAGGCCTCCAGAATAGTCATCTATGCTTACATCCCCTTCCACCACTAATACGGCA
>JBFKSL010000414.1:0-4378 GCA_041626995.1 Ketobacter sp.
CGGAGTGGAAGGCGAAGCCGTTATAACCCAATTTCCTGGCGGTGCCTCTAACCTCACCTATTCTGTAAAGTTCGACAATAAAGATTACATTCTGCGTCGCCCACCATTTGGTACCAAAGCCAAATCCGCTCATGATATGGGCCGCGAATACAAGGTAATGAGCAAGCTGAAACCCGTTTATCCCTATGTGCCCGATATGGTGGATTTCTGCCAGAACGAAAGCGTGCTGGGTTGTGAGTTCTACATTATGGAGCGCCTGGTCGGCATCATTCCCCGTGCGGATATGCCTGCCGGTGTAAACTTGACCCCAGAGCAAGCCCGCCAATTAAGCATCAACGTGATTGACCGATTTGCTGAGCTACACAATATTGATTACAAAGCCGCAGGCCTGGAAGACTTGGGCAAAGGCGAAGGCTATGTTGTGCGCCAAATTGAAGGCTGGAGCAAACGTTATCGAGCCGCAAAAACCGATGATGTGCCTGATTATGAGGCCATTATGGAATGGTTGCACAACAACATGCCCGAGCAGGTGAAAGTTGTGGTTATTCATAACGATTACCGCATGGATAACGTGGTGCTAAGTGCCGATGACCCCACCGAAGTAATCGGCGTATTGGATTGGGAAATGGCTACCCTGGGTGACCCTCTAATGGATTTGGGTAACTCCCTAGCCTATTGGGTGGAAGGTAGCGATCCTGCCGCACACCAGTTACTACGCCGCCAGCCCACTCATTTACCCGGCATGCTAACCCGCAATGAAGTGATCGAACGTTACCTGGAAAAAACCGGGCTAAAATGTGATGACTTCCTGTTCTATCGCGTTTACGGCATCTTCCGTTTAGGCGTTATCCTACAGCAAATCTACTACCGCTATTACCATGGCCAAACCAAAGACCAACGCTTTGCAGCCTTTGGCCAAATGGTGCAAATATTAGAGCAGCAATGTAACGACCTTCTAAAAGAGGCGGGCGTGTTTTAATGGCGGCTATTTATTTGATACGCCATGGCCAGGCTTCGTTTAACAGTGACGATTACGATCAGTTAACCGAACTTGGTTATAAGCAATCAACCGCTTTGGGTGTCGCGCTAAAACAGCGCGGCATCCAGTTCGATTTGGTTTATCAAGGTGCGATGAAGCGCCACGAACAAACCGCACGAAACTGTCTTGAAGGCATGGAGTGCAAAATCGAACCAAGCGTTCTGAGTGGGTTTAACGAATACAATCACGAAGAAGTTTTGGAGCGTTACAACCCTGCGTTTTCCAGTCGCGCTAACATGATGCAGTTTTTGGCATCACAGGAAAACCCACGTAAAGCATTTCAAAAACAATTTGAAGAAGCTTTTCATCGTTGGCGCGGTGGCAAGCATGACGAAGAATACAGTGAAACCTGGAATCAGTTTAACGCCCGCTGCAAAGACGCATTACAACATATAAAAAATCATTGTGGCGATGCAAAAGCCATTGCGGTGTTCTCTTCCGGTGGCCCCATTTCTTCGGTCACAGGGCAATGCCTGGAGTTAACCGACGCACACATCGCAGAGCTTAGCTGGTCTATCGTAAACTGTTCCGTTACCAGCTTACTATTCAACGAAGAAAAAACCTCGCTGCGCTATTTTAACGATTACTCCCATTTTGAATTTGGTGACGATAAAACATTACTCACCTATCGCTAATGAAAACCCAATAAACATGAGGCCCAATCCATGGACATTAAAAACCCATTTGACCTAACTGGACGCATTGCATTAGTTACCGGCGCATCCCGCGGCATTGGCGAAAGCATTGCAAAAATTCTGGCAAGCCAGGGGGCCCACGTCATTATCAGCAGCCGTAAGATTGATGGCTGCCAACGGGTTGCGGATGAAATTAATGAACAAGGCGGCAGCGCCGAAGCCATTGCCTGCCACATTGGTGAGATGGAACAAATTGGTGCTATTTTTGAACATATCAAAACCAAGCACGGCAAGCTGGATGTATTAGTAAACAACGCGGCAGCCAACCCTTACTTTGGTCACGTGCTGGATACGGATTTAGCCGCTTACCAAAAAACCGTTGATGTGAATGTTCGCGGTTATTTCTTTATGTCCATTGAAGGTGCCAAGCTAATGCGCGACAGTGGTGGTGGCTCCATCATAAATGTGGCTTCCGTGAATGGCTTGATACCGGGCGCCATGCAGGGTATTTACTCCATCACCAAAGCGGCGGTTATCTCTATGAGCAAAACTTTTGCCAAAGAATGTGCCAACGATGGAATTCGGGTGAATACATTATTACCAGGGGCAACGGACACCAAGTTTGCCTCTGCTCTGGTTAAAAACGATGCGATTCTAAATCAGTTTTTACCCCATGTTCCCTTAAACCGGGTTGCTCAACCCGATGAAATGGCCGGTGCCGTTTTATATTTAGCGTCGGATGCTTCCAGCTACACTACCGGCACCAGCCTTGCGGTAGATGGTGGTTACTTAATCGGCTAAATACGCGCAAGCTTCTATAAATCATTTTTTTATATAAAGCCCTTCTTATTATAACGAAGGGCTTTTTTTGTTTAGGCCTTAATCAAATCAACAACCATTCCATTTAAGCGCTTTCTGTTCCATTCCAAATCGTAATAACAAAATAGTTTGTTACTTTTGGCACAATTGACTCTTCGGTCAACGAGTTTCACTATAAATAGGCTTCACCAAAGGTTGGGAGCCCATAATGAAAATAGTCTTAAATTCTAAAAATTTGTTTGATCTTACTAGCGAGAAAGAAGAGGCCTTAATGGCGGCTTTGCATGAGTATCTAGACAATATGTATTTTGCAAATTGAAAACGAAAAAGGCTTCCGCAACGGAAGCCTTTTTTTATACCAGTTTATTTCTAGTCGATTAAAGCGCGTCTAACCAGTCCGCAATAGCCGGGAAAGAAACCGTGGGCGCCTGATTACCATTCACAACATCAATGTGGCCAGTGTTAGGCACTTCAATCCAAGCATCTTTTGAATCGTGAGTTTTATTATCATAAATCACGCCGACCATAGTATCTGTATCCACTAAGCCAGAAGTGTCAGAAAATACAGAGAATGCAGGTACGCTCATACGTGACATGTTGTCTTGATAGTAGTAGAAACCATCACCAGGCTCGCGGTTAGTAGGCACAACCAAGTTTTGATTTTCTATACCATTTTGCCAATACTCACGGAACTCACCATTAATACCCCAATCGGCATACTGAGCAATGGCGTTCAAATAGAAGCTAGAGAAAGCAACACGACCAGTAAAGTCTTCCACATAGGGGTCCATGTTTTCCACAGTCCAGAAATCCAAAGCACCGAACAGATCAGCCCAATGAGGCAGCCAGGCAGGGAACGCATCGGCCAAGTTACCCACAATGGTGAATACCAGATCGATAGCACCGGAAGTAATAGCAGGTGGGAACAAAGACATAACCCAAGGCATAACCGCATCAAGATCGATTAACACTTCTAATGCCAGAATGTCATAGATAATGGCATTATCAATCAACCACTCATAGGCCAGGATAGGCGAACCGGCAGGGTCAATGCCCAGGAAGCCAGAAACATTTGCATTACGTTGTGCCGCCAAAGTTGCACTGGAGGTAACGTGAGGCAGATATTCCCCTCCTGCAACCACGCTGGCATCCATAGTGACACCTTGCAGATACAAATACGCACACAGACCGCCAGTACTATGGCCACCGATGACCGGCTTCTTACCTGTTTCAGCAATAACTTTATCCACTGCCGCAGGGAAATCCAGAGCACACCACACATCTAGGTTGGTATTACCGTGGCCTTCTTCACTAGCGTAGTCGTCACGGCCAACACCGCGATAGTTCATCATCCATACGTCGTAGCCGCGCAGATACAAATAGTGCGCCATGCTGAAGTATTTCATATTATCATCTTGGATGATTGGATCGTTTTGAGCCCAGGCGGGAGCATCATCTGGCAGCTCATAGTGATAGCTGTTCAGATAAGGAGGCGTAAACGTATCCCACTGGTGATTGTTTAAGGTGATACCGTTCGCCAGCAGTACGGGCATTCCATTGGTGCGATAACGGTGATTAGGCGTCGGACGATAACGCTTCATACCTATTTTGACGCCGTCAGCAGTGGTTGTGTTATACAACCCTTCAACGCCACCGCCACCACAGCCGGTTAAAAAGATTGCCAAGCTTAGCAGGACAACCCCATAAAATGGTCTGATTAACTTCATGACTTAACCTACCTATTATTCTTGTTAATGGGTCTTATTGTTGTATTAGGCAATGGTATTCCGAATCCACAACCGTTCAATCATGCTAACAAAAGGCTTTTTGAGGGATTTGTACTCCAGGGACTAAGTTTGGCCACCCTGTCCGCTTTTAGCCAAAA
>JBFKSL010000415.1:0-4372 GCA_041626995.1 Ketobacter sp.
CCCTTACGAAGAGTCGCAGATAACGTGAACTCATGGTCATAACCCCAATAGCCAAAAATGAAAACGGCTAGATTTATAAATTAAATTTATTTGGTAGAAAAACTGACAATCCACGAATTATAAGGACGGACGGCTGCAGAAATAAAGTGAATTTGTGACTTAATTCAAAGTTATTTTTATTTGAATAAGATAATAGCGATTTTAATAGGTCAATAAAGAAAACCTGCCTATTTCTGCACTTTTCAACGTTTTATTAAATTATTTTTGCTATACATATGGCGCTTTCTTGTGCCCCCTCGCGTTACGAGTAGGTACGATGCAATCTTTAGTTGTTGAATTTTGGGGAACGAGGGGTGAACACCGTAGATATCAGGAGAAAGGCTTCTATATTTGAAGAGGGAGCAGACACAATTTGAACCCAGAAAAATTCAGCTTTCATTTCCTTTCATAACTTCCTCTTTAAACTTTTTAAGTTCTTCTTCTGTTCCCCAATTGCCTAATGAATCAAAATGGAAGGATTTACCATTGGTTAGCTTTACGGAAGCAGCAATTACATTAACGTCTCTGGAAAAAACCAATTCGAAAGGAATGGTTTCTGTAATAAATTTACACTCACTATTATCTACGGGTTTATTCCTGTCCTGAACCGCTCTAAGTTCAAACTCTCTTAAGCCGGTTTCATTCTCTAGCAGAAGCATCACATATTCATTTGACTCATTAAGGTCGTCAATACGCCAGATTAGTCTTCTTCTTGCCTGCTTTCTCTGCATCTCCTTTTGTTTAAGGATAAATCTTTTTTTGCTCATTACTTAATTTAGATTTCACAGATCCACCTCAAAACTTTAAACTTGGAAAATATTCACTTTCATCATTTACGAGCCAAGGTCGGTGATCATTCCTTCTAAGGCATCGCGATAAACTTTTACGGATTCCTGTTCATTAACACATCATTCAGCAATTCAATGGATGAGGTGTTTTTGTTTGGAACAACAAAGCCTCAATAATAGAAATTGAGGCTTTGACAGGAAGTCTAGTTCTTAACAAGAAATAACCAAACGAGCTCAGAATATTTCATTATTCATTAATTGGATCCCATAGCATTTTCTTTATATATTCTTTAGCTTCTTCGTCTGTCTCAACGTCCAACACTTCGTATTCTTCATTAAATAGCATATCCTTCCAACTTATGCTTTCATCCTTAAAAGCCTCGATCAATTCTTCCCTCATTTCTTCTAGTTTACCGCTACTCTGGAGCCCCTCTTTATAAAGGCTGATCGCCATTTCTTCAGGAAAACCAAAATCGGCAGAGAATATCGTTGTCAGCATATGATGTAAGTTTTTATATTTCATTACTTTATCCTATGGCTTTGGAGCTGGGAATAAGGTGATTGTTTCCCATACATTTGTATTCGGATTTAATTGGTAAATACCTTCGACACTTCGAAGTTTTTCTACTCTAGCTGGTGCTCCATGCGTCGAACGGTTCATGTTTTTATTCCCTGTACCATAAACACGCTGAAAGCCTCTCCCCAGATCAGTCCCGAGCAAATCCCCAGCATCATCAACAGTAACTCTTATTGATGCCTGTCCAGGCTGCCGTGCAATTGCTTTTTGCAGTGCACCGCCATTTCTCACTGCTTGATCCGCTGCTACTAATAACTCATCACTATGGAACGCTGATGATAATGGAGGAACTGATGGACCTTGAGTATTATTAGGTTTACTTGCTGTTTTGGCCCTATAAATCAAATCACCGTCAGTAACTTTCCCCCCGTGAACGGTTATAGCATGTGCATGCGGGTGACTAGTAACCAGCTCTAGATGCTTGGGGTCTATTCTACCTTCTACAACCGCCCTCCTTCCTGCTGGAGATAACCCCATGTCTTTAAGATTTCGCAATTCAGATAGTTTAATAGGAGGTGTCGAAGTGTTTGGAACAACCTTTTTTCCAGCCTTCAACATCCCAACCGCAGGCACAGTACTCGCCGCCAACAACGCGCCCTCCGTCACGAAGTCCTGGATGGCTGCATCTTCCAATGCTGCGGGCATTTTATCATTATTTACCTTGAGCACGTTACTGGCCAGCCTCTCACCTTCCGATAGACCCGCCAAGGTGCCTGAATCGCCACCGTAACCAATCATTTCTGGGTCGGTGATCATTCCTTCTAAGGCATCGCGATAAACTTTTACGGATTCCTGTTCATTAACATAAGCCACCGCATTTTGAGTACCCTCTGTCACGGCATCGGTAATGACCAACATATCCGAACCGGAATCAATTTGGTTCACCAACTCTTGTGCGGTTTGTTCGGAAACAAAATAGCCGGTTTCGTCAAATACAGTATCGATTTTCTGCTCGCGGGTTAAGCCTTCTAGATCCACCACGGTATCATTTTCCGTTGCACCGAGGGCCTTCATCTCCGCTGCTGTTTGTCGCTTACCGTTGCTACGGCTCATTTGGCCGCCATAACTTCCACCCAGAAGACTCGCCACTTGCTCTGGCCGGTAAGCTCTGCCTGCCGGGTCGCTGGTGCCATCCTGTTTGCGTGCCAAGCTTTTAGTCAATTCCGATGCTACTGCACGTTTGGTCGTGGACGCAGATTCACCATGCACAAACGTTTCGCTTAACCTTTCTGCCGCTTTGGTATCAGCGGCTTTAAGTTTTGCAGCATCAAACTCTACAGGTGTTTGTTTAAATTTCGCTTGCGCACCAATTGGCGTGATATTGTTGCCGGGTTTGCCCGGATCGACTTTTTGTGGTTTTTTCGGCGCTGTGGGCGATGCACCTTTAGCTGATCCTGCACCGCCACCACTATTGATACGCACTTGTGCTCCACTAATAGAAACCCCTGAGGGATCTAGCACAATGGTGCCGCCGCCACCTTTTAGGGTAATGGACAGGCCTGCATCCAACATGGCATTCATGCCGGCTTTTAGGCTCACATCTTTACCCGCCTGTTGTTTATAGATCATCCCGGCTTTGTGCTGGCAATCTTTACCAATGGTTTGGGATAGGGTGCCATCTACTTTGATGTTTTTATCGGTGCCAACCTTTAGGTGCTGATCAGCGCCTATATCTTCAAACACCACATCATTCACGATCTGATGAAAGTCTTTTTCCACTTGGCGTTTAAGATCGTTTTTTCCGTACACCTCCAGATCTTTTTGGCTGTGTATAAAGATTTGTTCGCTGCCTTTTTTATCTTCCAAGCGCAGTTCGTTGTAGCCGCCACCACCGGGTGATGATTGTGACTTAAAGGTAGTGCGAGTTTTGTTACTGGGCAGGTCATAGGGAGGCATGGTTTTGGCGTTGTAAAGTGAGCCCGTTACCATGGGCCGATCGGGATCGCCATTGATAAAACTAACGATAACTTCCTGGCCAATTCTGGGCAGCGCCATTGCCCCCCATTGATTACCCGCCCAGGCTTGCGCCACCCGCAACCAACAACTGCTGGTTTCGGTGTATTTGCCTTCTCTATCCCAATGAAACTGAACCTTGATACGGCCAAATTTATCGGTGTAAATTTCTTCGCCTTTGGGGCCAGTAACGAAGGCTGTTTGTATGCCTTCTACCTTGGGGTGCGCAACCGTTGATTGAGGATAGTATTCATTGCTGGCCGGTATTGATTCAAACTCTACGCTGAAGGATGCGCCTTCACTGCTGGCACCTTCTTCCAGTGACTGTGGTTGGCGCCCTTTGATGGTTGCCTGGATCAGCAGGTATTCTTGGTTAACAGGCTTATTCGGATGATCTTTTAAGCTAAAGCGTTTCCCTACCTGCAACCGAGGACAATCAGATTTTCCCTTGCCCTTAGCCTGTAATGAACCTTGACCACCCAATTGCGCTTGTGCGTAGTGCCTACCCAACGAACCAACTTGATAGCGCCCAGGGTATTCATAGTGCTCAAGGCTCTGCCAATCATTCGCCTGCTCATTGCTTTCCAGCTTTAATGTGGGCTTTTCGAAGTTAAAATCACGGGAAACCACAGCACCACTGTAGAGCTGCTGCTCGATGTGATATTCAAAAACCGATTCTCCTTCCGCCACCATGCCTGAACGAGGCCGGTAAGGTAAGATGGCATTTCCAGACATGAGCTCAAGGCCGGTATGCTTGTCCGAAATCACCAGGGTGTGACCATCTAATCCATGCTCAAAATAGTAAAAAAACCCTTCCTGCTGCATTAAACGGCTGATAAATTGGAAGTCAGTTTCTCGATACTGAGTGCAGTAGGTGCGCTGTTGATAACTGCCACTGAGGGAAAACTGCACATCATCACCTTCAATGCCAGCTTCTTCCAGCACCAGTTTAATGATGTCTGGCGCGGATTTATCCTGAAAAATGCGCATGCCGCTGCGCAATTGCAACATCCAC
>JBFKSL010000416.1:0-4372 GCA_041626995.1 Ketobacter sp.
TTCAGAGTGCTGATGAGTTTTTTCCTCTGCAACTGGCTCGGTTTTCTTCATGGGTAAAGTAATAATAAAAGACGCACCTTTGCCTGGCTCACTTTCCACTTCCAGGTAGCCATCCATTAAATCCACTAAGCTTTTGCAAATGGTAAGGCCCAAACCCGTCCCTCCGTAGTTGCGGCCAATACTAATGTCTGCCTGCTCAAAGGAATCAAAGATTTTTTCAATACGATCTTTGGGAATACCAATTCCAGTATCACTCACTTCGATGAAAATATTGTAGCGCTCTTCATCGATTTGATCGTAGCCCACTTCAATCTCAACCTGGCCTTCACCTGTGAACTTAATGGCATTAGACACCAGGTTCATAATGATTTGCCGAACTCGAACCGGGTCGCCTAATAAAAATTTGGGCGTACCTTTTTCAATGGTAACGTTCAGGTTTACGCTTTTATCGTTGGCCAAGGTGCGATTTAGTTCACAGGTATCTTTAATCAAGCGGGGCAGATTAAACGGCTCTCGATGCAACTCAAGATAACCTGCTTCGATTTTGGATAAATCCAAAATATCATTAATGATGCTTAACAAGGAATTGGATGATTGTGAAATCAAACCCACTAACTCGGCCTGTTCGCTATCCAGCTTGCCATCCTGTAGCAATTGAACACTGGCAATCACCCCATTCATGGGTGTGCGGATTTCATGGCTCATGCTGGCCAAAAATACCGACTTAGCTCGGGACGCCACTTCTGCAGATTCTTTCGCCTGCAATAAATCCTTATTTAAACATTCCAAACGCTTGGTCAGCTGCGCTTGCTCTTTTAATTTTTGTTTAAGCTGATCATCCAAACCGCTTGCGCTGTTACGTTGCGACCAGCTCTTCTCAATCACTTCATTAAAAATTTCTTCTGCGCGGATTCGGTAAAGGTCACCGAGATAATTACCCAATACATCCAGGTAACGATTTACGCCTGCAAAGGAATCCACATGCACATGGCCGTTTTCATCTTTGCGGAATTCACATTCCATTAACAAAAAGTCGAGCACCTCATCGCTGCAGGATTCGGATAGAATGGACAAATGGCTGGACACCAAACTCGACCAAATGGACATATTTAAACACGCTTTCAGACTGTCACTGTTAACCTTAAAAGCGTAACAACAGATTGTTATTCCAGCAAACTTACAAGCCAACTAATTTTTTTAGATTCGCCAATTCCCTGTCACATAAGCGCTAACTATCTGATACCTTACGCTTGCATAGTTATAACTTTACAGCACAAATTTCACTTTTATTTTGCGATCGCTGTTAGATTTAAGATGTGTTTATCTGATTACCGAAGAAAGGTGCCCCTTTGCCTCACAATGACGTTCCCATCGAACCCGCCGCCACGTTGATTTTAATTCGCGACAGCCGTAATGGGCCACAGATACTGATGCAGCAACGCAGCCCCGAAGCTGCCTTTGTGGGTGGGGCCTGGGTGTTTCCAGGCGGCAAGGTGGACCCCGCAGATTTTGCAAGCGATTGGCTACATCATTGCAAGCTGGATACCCAAAAAGCCAATCAATTGCTAGAGCTTGAAAAGGATGCCCATGCATACTGGGTTGCCGCCATCAGGGAAACCATTGAAGAAGCAGGCATTTTGCTAGCAGAAACAGCCTGTGAAAAACTGGCACAGCAAACACAACAACACTTACAACAAAACCCCGATCAATTTTTGCGATTTTGCCAGCAGCGCCGTCTGCAACTGCACACTGCGAAAATCAAATATTTAAGCCGCTGGGTAACGCCTGAAGGTAGCCCTAAACGGTACGATACCCGTTTTTTTCTGGCGCCCTGGCCAGAAGATCAACCCGCTAAACAGGATGATCACGAAGCCATAAACACCCTTTGGGTAACACCACAACAGGCACTTAATCACCACGACAACGGCGACTGGCTATTGATTTTCCCGACCATCATGACCTTAAAACAGCTCTGTCAATATGACAGTTGCGAGGCAATATTGGATAATCTTGGCAAGACAGCCCTATAACTGCCCAAGGAAGTTTCATGTCCCAAATCATTCATGGCGAGACCGTTCTGTTAACTCACAATGTTCGCCGTATTACCGCCCCCAACCCAGGCATAATGACTGGGCCGGGCACCAACACCTATTTGGTCGGCAGCAACGAGCTGGCGTTAATTGATCCAGGCCCAGAAATCGAAAGCCACATCGCCGCCATCATGAAAACCGTTCAAGATATGCACTCCACTCTGCGCTGGATTTTGTGCACCCACACCCACGTGGACCACTCTCCCGGTGCCAATAAGCTTCGCGAACTCACCGGTGCCATCGTGGTGGGCATGCCTACAGAGGCCAGCAACAGCGATGCACATTTTCGTCCCGACCAATGCTGGCAGGATGGGGATTTCGTGGAAGCACACGATTTCACTCTCAAGGCCGTTCACACGCCAGGCCACGCATCCAACCACCTGTGTTTCTACCTGGAACAGGATCAGCTGTTATTTACCGGCGATCATATTATGGAAGGTTCCACCGTGGTGATTGCTCCCCCCGATGGTGATATGAAAGAATATTTGGAATCCCTGGAACGGTTGAAATCCATTCCCTTGCAAACCCTGGCACCTGCTCACGGTGATTTGATCAAACAGCCTCTGGACGTGATTGAAGGGCTCATCGAGCATCGCCTGATGAGAGAAAACAAGGTTCTAGATGGCTTAAAGGCCATGGGGCCAGCCTCGATCGAACAGCTCACGCCCACTGTTTACGATGACGTACCCAGTTTTCTGCATCCCATTGCCCGCTATTCACTACAGGCACACCTGGAAAAACTGCTAAAAGACCAAAAGGCCACAGAACAAAATGACCAATGGCAACTTAAGTCCTAACGCTTCTTTCCTTTCTTGGGTTTGGGGCCTTTGCTGCCCTTAACCTTTTTGGTTTTCGGCCAATTGTTCCACCCCATGGCGGATTGAAATTGCTTGCGCAGGGCCTTTGCCGCCTTCTCTTTACGCTCATGCTCTGCACGGTCTTTGGCTTCACCAAAATCCACAACCTTCTCGTCTGACACAACACCACTCCTCACTCACTGCGGCAGACTTCAAGAGTGGCAAATCCAGCCAATTTTGGCAATATCTTACTCTACAGCAGGCCTCCTGATCAGATAAGCAAATGAATTGAGTCCTATTTTGAGGTAACATGCGCGCCTCAAGTTGACCCTCGCCCCTAAGGCGATGACAGGATCAGCTATTTATCAGGAAACGGGGGACGAGCGCATTTCGCTCCATATCAAGGTGTTAAATGTCTGATAAACCAAGAACTTCTCTCAAACGGGTAAAAACTGGAGCATTTGAGCGTCGCTTTAGTATGGCCAAAGCCGGCGTTGTGGCAGGCACTATGTTGGCAGCACAGTCTGCTGGCAACTTGTTCACGCGCAAAGAGGATCGAGCCCAGAAGCAGAAAGAGATTCTTTCCAAACAGGCGCTGTACCTGGCAGATGAAATCGGCAAACTAAAAGGCAGCATCGTAAAAATCGGCCAGATGATGGCCCTTTATGGCGAGCACTTTCTACCGGTTGAAGTGACCGACGCACTGCACACCTTGGAAGACGATACTGCTGCCTTGGAATGGACCACCATCTACGAAGAACTGGAAGATGAGCTGGGCCCCGAAAAACTCGCACTACTTGAGATAGAAGAGGAGCCCATTGGTGCTGCATCTATCGGCCAGGTGCACAAAGCCGTGATTAAAGACACCGGCGAAGAGATCTGCTTAAAGATTCAATACCCCGGTGTAGCCGAAGCCGTGGACAGCGATTTAGGTGCCGTGGAAGGCCTAATCAAATTATGGAAAATTGTACCTATTACGGAAGAATTTGAAGCCTGGTTTAACGAAATTCGTGAAATGATGCACCGCGAGGTGGACTACGAGCACGAAAAGGAAAAAACCCAACTTTTCCATGACCGACTAAAAGACGATCCACGCTTTGTGGTTCCACGGGTGTATGAGCAATTCTGCAGCAAGCGTGTCATTGCCACCTCCTATGAACCTGGGGTAAACATTGATTCGGATGCCTGTAAATCCCTGTCTCAACCGCGCCGTAATAAAATCTGTGCCGCTGCGTTGGATTTATGCTGGAAAGAAGTATTTCATTGGGAAGAAATGCAAACCGACCCCAACTTTGGCAACTATTTTGTACGCCTGGGTGATGGTGAAAACGAACCGGACAAAATCGTACTGTTGGATTTTGGTGCCGTGCGAGAATTCTCCGAAGAAACCATTGGGCCGGGTAAAAAGCTGATTCAAGCCGCCTATCTGCACGAAGAAGACCTCGTGTTGGACGCATTGAACGAGCTGGCGTTCTTCCGCCCCAA
>JBFKSL010000417.1:0-4366 GCA_041626995.1 Ketobacter sp.
ATGTCGCCTAACTCAATGTTCAGAGTGGAGAAGATACCAACCAAAGCGTCGCGAATAGGGCCACTTCCAAGAATACCCATGAAGTCGGCCAGAGTGCCGCCAACGTTAATAAAGCCACCAATTTCACCAGTGATGTGGATACCGCGGTTCACTTCCAGTTTTTTAGCATCGTAGTTCAGCTTGCTGAAGAAGCGCTCCATTTGTGTAGGTTGGAACAATTGATCTTGGTGACCTTGAATCATATAAACAGGGATTTGACGCTGGTTGTACACATCAACAAAAGACTCTGCACTACGTACACGAGCCCACTCATACACATCGTCAAGGTTGGTGTGATTACGCAGGTTTTCTCGCATTTCGTCTACTTCAGGATCCAGGTTGCCAATCAGGTCGCCAGCAAAAATCAAGATCTCAGCCCACACAGTACGCAGAGTCGCCTGGCCTTGACCATTTTCGATATCACCTGGCTTACCGCCGTACATGGAATCCAGAATGTTAGTCCAACCAGAGAAAGAAACGATGGTTTTAATACGTGGCTCATGAGCCGCCGCCAACAAAGACATACCACCCCCGTAAGACACACCAGTCATACCTACATTGTTGATGTCGGCTTCGGGCAGCATTTCAACATAATCCAGAATGGCGGTGATGTCTTCCATATCTTTAGGGCCAGCGGCGTTAATCATACCGGTGGAGTTGTACCAGCCGCGAGACGCATACGCTAACGCGATATAACCCTGAGAGGCGAACAACTCCGCTTGCAGGTCGTATTCCCTTTCACCTAGTGCCCAGCTATTACAGAAAATAACCACAGGAAATTTTTCACCAGGTTCGCCAATCGGCACATACATGTGCGCTGAAATATACGTTCCATCTGCGGAATTGATTCCGATGTTTTCGCGCAACTCAAAATCATACGCGCTTGCAATGCTGCTAAAGAGCAGCGTGACCAGAAAAACTAACGATGAGGATGCCCGTACTACCATGTCTATCTCCGATGCGTTTTTTATTTAATAAGATTCAACAACAAGGTGGTCATAGAATTACTCTGACGAGTAAACGTTGAGCAATTGGCATGCCCGTACGAATTTTGAGTCAGCTGATTGACGGGCAGATACAGGAAATTACATTTGCAAAAGCAGTTTCTATAAATATCAATGAGTTAGAAAATTGCGAATGTTACATATAACTACAAAGCAAAATCGATATAGCAACGAGCTATAAGGCATTCATGTTTTTCTTACACTGGATGATTAAACGACAGAAATTGACGCAGATCACAAAAAAACCAAAACGAAGTACCTTAGGGGAAATGTGAAAAACGTTTTCGTTAGGGGGCTAGTTATACGAATAAAAACTAAAAACGTCGGCTGCCATTGCCAAAGTTACAAACAGTTACATGACCATATAGTCTCTTGTTACATAAACGGCTTCTCACTGTATTGTTTACTTATACTAGACATCAAAGCGTTACCGGCAAATCAACCCCGAGTAACAATGGTTCTGTTACCGGTGATACTCCAAGTAACACTAAAGACGAAAAATTTGCTGCTTTGGGAACTCTGCTAAAAAGATTATGCAAACCTGATCACATACTCTGCAGTAAATTGCCGAAGCCAAAAACTCGGCTGAGTCAGGATTAGCCTATTGAAGTCAAAAGAAATTCAGATTTCGCCATTGAGATTTCGACCCGCGTTTCCTAAGGTGAAGGCGCATTAAGATCCCTAAATATAAGAGAAAACAATGACAAACTTGGAAGACTTCAGACAGGAAACTGCTGCCTGGTTAGAGCAGAATTGCCCGCCCTCCATGCGCACCCCAATGAAAGAAACGGATACCATCTGGGGCGGACGTGATTTTCAATACCCCAGCGAAGACGCCAAGCAGTGGAAAGAGTGTATGGCAGCCAAAGGCTGGACCGCTCCCACCTGGCCCAAACAGTATGGCGGCGGCGGCCTTAGCAGTGCTGAAGCCACTATTCTGAAACAAGAAATGCGCCGACTGGGCTGCCGCCCCCCTTTGTTCAGCTTTGGTTTGGGCATGCTCGGCCCTGCTCTAATGGAATTTGGTAACGAACAACAAAAACGAGAGCACCTACCGAAGATTGTGAATGGTGACATTCGCTGGTGCCAAGGTTATAGCGAACCGGCCGCAGGCTCCGACCTGGCCAACCTACAAACCAGTGCAGTGGATAAGGGCGACCACTTCCTGGTAAACGGACACAAGATCTGGACGTCTTACGCCAACCAGGCCGATTGGATCTTTTGTCTGGTGCGCACCGATAAAAGCAGCAAACAAGGCGGCATTTCATTCTTATTGTTCGATATGGAAAGCGAAGGCGTATCCACCCGCCCCATTCAGTTGATCAGCGGCTCTTCCCCCTTCTGCGAAACTTTTTTTGAAAACGTTAAAGTACCCAAAGACAACCTGGTTGGCGAGCTTAACCAAGGCTGGACCATTGCCAAGCGACTGCTTGAACACGAACGCGCCATGATTTCAGAAATTGGCTTTGCTGACCCATCAGGCGGTGGCGCACCTTTGGCTAGCTTAGCCAAAGAATACCTGGGGGAATCACACGGCCGCATTGCAGATCGAGTGTTACGTTCCGAAATCGCACGCCACGAAATGAAAAGCCACGCATTTTTAGCCACCCTAAAACGTGCCGGTGAAGAAGCCAAAGCAGGCCAGTCCGTTGGCGCAACCGCCTCCATGTTCAAATACTACGGCACCGAAAACAATAAAGAAAAATTTGAGTTAATGATGAAAATACTGGGCCATCATGGCTTGGGCTGGGAAGGGGCAGGTTTCAGTGAACGCGACCTGACCACCACACGTCGTTGGTTGCGCTCGAAAGGCAACTCTATTGAAGGCGGCACCTCTGAAGTGCAGTTGAATGTCATCGCCAAACGCGTACTCGGCTTGCCAGACTAAAAGGAATCACTACCATGAGCATGGTATTAAACGAAGAACAAATTGCCACACAAGATGCCGCTAAAAAACTGATTCAGGCTCATTCACCGGTTTCAGCGTTACGCCAATTGCGCGACGAGAAAAATGAACAAGGCTACGATGAATTTCTGTGGCAGCAAATGATTGTGCTAGGCTGGCCTGCCATCCTTATCCCTGAAGAGTTTGGTGGCCTGGAATTATCACCCAGTTTCTTAAGTGTCATTTTAGAAGAAAGCGGCCGCACCCTAACCTGTTCGCCTTTATGGAGCAGTAGTTTATTCGCCACCTATTTATTGGTGCATAGTGCGGATAGCCCCGCAAGAACAAAAGCGCTCAACGCCATGGCAACCGGCAAACACCTTGTGAGCGTTGCCATGGAAGAAAAAGCTCGCCACGCACCCTACGACATCAATACTCGGTTAACGGGTGACGCTGAACTCACATTAACGGGGCAAAAACACTTTGTGATCAACGGCCATATTGCTGATCAATTTATTGTGAGCGCTTGCAACGCAAAAAATGAATTGATGCTAGTGCTGGTGGATCAGGATCAACCGGGGATTATCGTTGAACGTAACTGGATGGTAGATTCCCATAATTCTGCCACCGTTACCTTTGACCAAGTTACGGTTAGCGCCGATCAAATGATTAAAAACAACAACCTTAAAGCCCTGTTTGACAATGCCCTGGATGTGGCCCGTTTAGGATTGTCAGCAGAAATGCTGGGTACCGCAACGGAGGCCTTCGAGCGCACCCTGGCCTATTTAAAAGAACGAGAACAGTTTGGTGCCATTATTGGATCGTTTCAAGGGTTAAAGCATCGAGCCGCGTTAATGTTTTCCGAATTGGAATTAGCAAAATCCACCGTTCGCGAAGGCTTCGCCGCTCTGGACAACCCCAATACCGACAGTACAAAACTGGCAAGGCTCGCATCTATCGCCAAAGCGCAACTAAGCGAAACGCTGCATTTGATTTCAAACGAAGCAGTACAAATGCACGGCGGCATTGGCATGACCGATGAACATGAAATTGGCTTTTTCTTAAAACGGGCTCGGGTGTTGGAGCAATTGTTGGGGGATGAGGTGTTTCATACGGATCGGTTTGCATCGATTTCAGGTTATTAAGATATTAGAAAAAATGGGGGCAGCCTTCGCCCCCTACCTTTCTCGCCTTAAAAATCCTGCACAATACTAAACTCAATCATAAAGGCTTCCATCTCCACCTCCAGATCCGATCCTGCATAGGGGCTATAAATTAATTTCCACGGGTCTAATGAATTTCCCACTTCTGCTGTGCCTCCCGGCATATTCAAAGAGGCAGTTAAATAACCCACGCCAAAATCGATCACCGCACCACTAGCCAATTTCATACCAAAACCTGCGCCATACAAGGTGCCATCCCCCAAGGGCAACAAAGG
>JBFKSL010000418.1:0-4344 GCA_041626995.1 Ketobacter sp.
GAAATGCCACCCTGAATACAACGATCTAATGGGCATTCTGAGTTGATGCCGAAAACAACCTAATTTTGCTAATCAAATAACAAAACCGCACCCCTGCTTGTCCCACCAGGCAAACCACCCTTTTCATTGCATATAGTGAATGCAAGCATTTTATTCAACAAAAATTTACATTCAGGCCTTCCCATTGAACACCACTGTTGATTAACATCAATGTTATGAAACCTCAGTCCTGCGATCTTGGTTTTTTTATAGGTTTAGTTAGCGGAGACAATTCAATGAACAGCGACATGACAACGGCTGCCACACTGGAAACCACCTCCAGCTTGGAAAAGCGACTCAAGGCCAGCGACATTCAACCCCTAATCGCCAGCCGGGTAGATCTGAGCAAAGAAGAATTGTTGAGCGGAGAATACGCCGCCGACCTCAAGGAACTGCTTGAGCGCCGCGGCGTATTGGTGTTTAAAGAAGTGAACTTTACCGACCAAGAGCAGGTTGCCTTCACCAAAACTATCGGTGAATTTCTTCCGGAAATGGAAGGCCAGGAAATCTATAACATCACCCTCGACGCCAAGCTAAACCCCAACTCCGATTACCTTAAAGGATCACTCTACTGGCACGCCGACGGCACCATGAACAAAATGCCCATCGGCACCGCCATTCTCACCAGCCATGTACTGCCCACATGGGGTGGCAACACGGAATTCTGCAACACTTATGCAGCCTATGAACAACTTTCGCAAGAAGACAAAAAATTGGTACGCAGCCTAAAGGCCATGCACTCCGCCTGGAATTCGTTGTTCTACTACGAACCCGAACCCAGCTACGAAACCCTAATGCAAATGATCCGCATCGGCGAAGTGGAACTGCCGCTGGTGTGGAATCACCGCAGCGACCGCAAATCATTGGTGCTGGGTTGCACCGCCCATCACGTAATAGGAATGGACGCAGCGGAAAGCACAAAGCTGCTGGTACGTCTGCGCGACTGGGCCACACAGCCACAGTTCGTTTATAGCCACGAGTGGTCAGTGGGTGATGCCGTAATGTGGGATAACACCGGCACCATGCACCGGGCCATGCCCTACGATCCTGATTGCGGTCGCCTGTTGCACCGCACAAAAACCGCAGGCGAAGAGCCGATTCAATAAATAATAAATTGGGAAAGACCTATGATTAACGAAACAAGCCCAAATCTACCGCCAGCCGATGAAATCGACATTCCGGCTTTAAAACAAAAATACCAACACGAACGTGATCGACGCATTCGCAAAGAAGGCCAACAACAATACGTTCAACCCAAAGCCGAGTTTGCCGAAGCTTACGAAGGCGACCCCTATACTCCGCTGAAACCCCGAGACGCCCTGTCAGAAGAATGTGAGATTGCGGTTCTGGGTGGTGGCTGGTCTGGCATAATGGCCGGTGTTCGATTACGCAAATCGGGGTTAAACGACTTTCGTATCATTGACCACGCCGGTGATTTTGGTGGAGTATGGTACTGGAACCGCTACCCAGGTTTGCAATGTGATAACGATGCTTATTGTTACTTGCCACTGCTGGAAGAAACCGGCTTTATGCCAACCAAAAAATTCACCGATGGTTGGGAAATTCGCGAGTACGCTCAAAACATTGCTGAGAGATACGAACTCTACGAGAATGCACTGTTCCACACCATGGTGAGCGGCTTACGCTGGGATGATGAACTTCAACGCTGGCACATCACCACCAAACAGGGCGACAACATTCGCGCCCGCCATGTAATACTGGCTAACGGCCTGCTCAATATTCCAAAACTGCCTGGCATTCCCGGCATCAATGAATTTAAAGGCCGAATTTTTCACACCGCTCGCTGGGACTACGACTACACCGGTGGCGACCAAAAAAATCCTGAGCTAAGCAAACTGGCGGACAAAAAAGTTGCCATTATCGGCACCGGCGCCACCGCCATTCAACTGGTGCCCTACCTGGGCAAATACGCTAAACAGTTCTATGTGTTGCAACGCACACCTTCCTGCGTAGATACACGCCGCAATTCCGTTACCGATCCGGAATGGGTAAAAACCTTAAAACCAGGTTGGCAAGAAGAGCGTCGTGCCAATTTTCATCGCGGCGCCAACGAAAGTTTTCAACAAGGTGAAAAAGACCTGATCTGCGACATCTGGACAGAAGTAAACCGTAACCTGGCCGCAGAACGGGAACAATTAGATTGGCCAGAACAATCCATGGAAGAATTTATGACCCGTTACGAAGAAATGGATTTTCGTGTCATGGAACGATTACGCCGCCGGGTGGACGAAATTGTAGAAGACAAAGCCACAGCAGAAATGTTGAAGCCCTACTATCGCTACCAATGTAAACGCCCCACGTCTAACGACGATTACTACGACACCTTCAATCGCCCCAACGTTACCCTGATTGATGTATCGGAATCCCAAGGCGTTGAGCGCCTAACCGAAAACGGCTTCATCGCCAACGGCAAAGAATACGAAGTAGATTGTATTATCGTTGCCAGCGGTTATGAGGTTACCAGCGATTTAGACCGACGCTGGGGCTTTGATGAGTTTACAGGCCGTGACGGATTTTCCATGTACGACAACTGGAAAGGCGAATACAAAACCATGCACGGCGTGATGACCCATGGTTTCCCCAACCTGTTTGTGATTGGTCTAAACCAAGGCGGCTTAAACTCTTCCCTTACCGTGAATTTTGAAGAACAGTCTCGTCACATTGCTTACATCATTGAACAGTCACAAAAGCAAGGCGCAACGTCCGTTGAGCCCAGCAAAGAAGCCCAGGATGCCTACGTAAAACACGTTCGCGACACCGCCATTGACCGCACCGAATGGATCAAAGCTTGCACCCCCAGTTATTTCAACAACGAAGGCAAGCCTGACGTAGATGAAAATGGCAACGAAAAATACCGCTTTTATCTGGGTGAAATATACGGCCCAGGCTGGGATGCCTTTATGAAGTTACTGCAAGACTGGCGTGACCAAGGTGACCTGAAAGGGCTAACCCTAAGGCGCAGCCAATAGCGGTGAATAACAGGTAGAAACAATGGAAAAAGCAGTACAACGCCAAATCACACAGACCATTTTGGAACGGGCTGCAGACGCTATGGGTGACATAACCGATGCGGTAATCGAGGAATATTATCGATTAAAACCCGATGCAGAAAAGCTGTTCCTACATCACCGCCCCGGTGATTCCCAAAGGCTGAAGGCTGATATGGTTGAACAGGCGCTGTACTGCTTTATGTATTGGTGTGAGTCACCAGGCGAGATCGAAATGACTCTGCTTGGTTCGGTGCCACACCATATCGAAACTTTGGATGTTTCTGTGGAACATTACCACAGCCTGCTACAGGCAACGGCAACGGTAATTGAAAAAACCATTCCCAAAGAAAATCAGCAAGAACAGCATGTGTGGGCTGAGGTTAACAAAAATTTGCATAACATTGTGGATACGGCAAGCCAGTACGTTTACGTCTAGCCTGCCATTATTTTGCCAAAGCTCTTTATTTACAGACGATCATACGCAACAAACCGACCACCGGCTGAAGTTACCCACTCTTGCCATAAAGTGATCCATCTCAACTTTTCTTCTCCATTCAAACTATTCTGAGCTGTATTACCAATACCCCAGAAAATAACCGTACACCCCTCCAGTAAATTCTGATCGAGTGGCTTTGGTAATGACTTTCCTTTGGCAAAATCCTTCACACTGTATCGGCTAGATTCTTCAATTCCATCACCAATAACATACACCTGTTCACCGTTACCACAGTCAAAACGGCGACTTTCCAACAGCGATAATATTTCGGTGGCAACCTGGGGCGAAGCACTTTTATCCATAATGTACTCATTAGTGTGCAACCGCACTTTATCTCTATTACCTTTAAGCACCGTTTCTCGCACACCCAAAAAATTTTCCGAACGGCCATCCCCAAATTGTCTCAATGTCAATTGAGTCCCTGGAGCCATTCTCATAATCATAGCATCCAACTGCATAGCAATGCCGGCTCGAAACTGTTCATTCCAAATGGCACTGGAAGTTGAACGATCAAAATTAAATGAAACGGGATGGCGAGCACTAACAGCTTCTACTTTATCGCATCCGTTTAGGACAACTATGCACACCATGACCAGAAAACCCATTCTTGCACTAAAAATTTTCATATCTAAACCCCTTTGTAATTTCGATCAAGCCACTTGAGACAATGCAGCACGCACACTATCCAAATCCAGCGCTTCTTCAATGTCGTAACGCTTATCCCGCAACGCGTTCAAACTTAGTGCTTCAACATTTCCTCCCGATAAAATTCGAGTGATATCCTCATCGGCACCAGCA
>JBFKSL010000419.1:0-4339 GCA_041626995.1 Ketobacter sp.
AAAATCGTTAGTTAGCCCATTCATCATGTAGTAGTTGGGGAAGGTTGATGGAGCAAGAAACTCAAATTGAACCGGTTTCACCCGTGGAAACCCTGTTAAAAGCCACACAAAAAGAATTAGGCCAAGCCCGTAATGAGCTGAACTTTTCTTTTCCTGGTCAAGGTGCCAAATCTGATGTGTTATTCAACTCAATTGGTGTGTTCACCATAAAAGGGATTGAAGATACTACGGTTCAGGATTTGCTGGATGCGGCTAATATCTCTCGGCGTACGTTTTATAAGTATTTTAAAAACAAGGTTGATGTGCTGGAAAGCATATACCAAGTAGCCGCCGAGATATTGCTAATGCGATTCAAAGCCGCTAACAGTCAGGCACAATCCTTCCGAGAATTTATAGTTCAGTGTGTCGAGCTGTATTTTGATTACCACACCCACCTTGGGCCGCTGGTGCGAATGATGACCGAAGAGGCGCGCAGGTCGGGCTCTCCATTAGCATCTCACCGTGAGACGCTACTCAAAAACATTGTTGATTTGCTAGAAGAAAAATTCTTTGAGTTCGAAGGCGTTAAGCTTGATCCCAAAGTGTATTATTCTCTTATCTGGATGATGGAAAGCGCAACTATGAATATTCTGTCTACTCAGCCTACCGATAACGGGATGGTGGAAGAGTTTAAGGCTGTGATGTGTGCTATCAGTGCTCGCGTCGTTGTGACAGATCCTACACAATGGGCAGAATTGCCCAATATGCCCATTAAGCAAGGGCAATAATTTCCCGCTGATCCCACAAACTGGTCTAAGCTGAAATAAGCGCGCTTGATTAACTAAGGTGATCAGGCGCCATTCAAGGAACCGAAAAGTTTGTGGAGGGAGGCCGGGTGTGTCCAAAGCTTCAAGTCAAACAGCCGTAGTTGTTAGTACATCTGGCAGCAGTCAGCTGGTAGAGCATATAGCAACTGATTTTAACATTAGCCTTGTCCGTGTAATAGATGAGGCAGCTGAGCTTAGGGATTTTGCCATTATAATTTTGGATATGGCGGACTCCAGAGGCGATGAGGTTGTTACTTTAGTTAAGGAATTTACCTCCCACTCAACCTTCGAAGATATCCCTATTATCTTTTATTCCAAAGCAGGTTCATCCCTGGACACCATGGCATTATTTGATGCAGGCGTGTCAGATATCATTGATGATGCAATGGATAAAGTGGATCTTGTGGCGCGGCTCAACAAATCCGTTTTTCATACCATCGCAAATCGACAATTAAAGAGCCGGTTGAAGCAAGCAAACGATATGGCGTTCAGCGCCATGTCGGACACCAGTGATTTGGGTGTTAATGTTCAATTCTTAATTCATTGCCATGAGTGCAACAATATTGATGAGTTGGGCATGCTCTTATTTAGTACGCTTGCTCATTACCAGATTCATTGCAGTTTGCAGATTCGAAGTAAATTTGAAACCAAGAATATGGAAGAAAATGGTTTGGCCAAAGATTTAGAGGGCAGATTGCTATGGGAGCTGAAGGATAAAGGGCGTTACGTGGATTTTGGTAAACGCTGCATCATGAATTATGGACAGGTTTCTCTTTTGGTGAAAGAAATGCCAGAGGACGAGAAGCGTTACGGCACGGTTAAGGATAATGTTTTTGCGTTGTTGCAAGGGGCTGATGCCCGTGTAACCTCTATCGATAATTTGGGCATGTTGGAGATGGAACGTGATGTGATGCGTGGTATGAGCGCGAAGATGGAAGGCGTTATGCATCAGGTGGATGAGCGCTATCAGCAGGTGATGAGGAAATGTGCTGACCTGGTTGAAGATATGGCATTGAGGGTGGATGAATCCATATTGTTCTTAGATTTAACAGAAGAGCAGGAAGAAACTTTTTCAAAAATAATGCAGGAAGGGGTAAACACCATTAATGAGCTGTTTAATCAGGGGATTCGTATTGATGAAAGTTTCCGTAAACTGATCGATTATATGAATCGCACGTTGAAATCTGATGAAGAAGCTTCTGTTGAACAAATTCGTGCCGTATTGGAAAAGCTGTAGTTTACTTTTATAAGTTACTTACAAATTGGAATCGAGGTTGTTTAACGCCGTTCACTTCAACTTCTTCGCAAAACATGGAAAGTGGTCTTACCCAAAGATCATAATTACCGTACAGGGTACGATATACCACAAGCTCTTCCTCTGTTTCGCTGTGCTTTGCGATGCCAATGACTTCGTAGTCGTTGCCTTTATAGTGCCGGTATCGGCCTGTTTGTATCGTGTTCTGCTCAGGCATAATATTCCTTATGGTTTCTGATCAACAGTTTGGTGCTGTCATGCTAGACTGTTTTATACAAGAAGAACAGGGGAAGGTTTGTAAAAGAAATGACAAGGCTGTTGTTGCTGTTTTTGATTTTGGGGTGGGCGATTCAAGTCAAAGCTAATGTCGTTGAGCTTGCCAATCACAGTGAACATTATTCGTTGGGAGCTTCTATGCAGTGGGCCTGGGAATCCCGTGAGCTGACTGATCTTGAGCAGGTATTTAACGGAGATCAGCTTGAATGGGTTTCCAGTCAAGGGAATGTACCTAATTTAGGTTTTTCCCATGATGGCGTTTGGTTTCGGGCAAAAATTTATAATCAGAACTCGCAACATCATTGGTTTCTTGTAGTTGATTACCCACTAATACGTAATTTGCAGGTTTATTATATTCGTAATGGCGTTGCAGCAGAGATGTTTCATTCTGGAGATCAGTTTGAATTTTCAGCTCGGCCAATAAATCATCGTAATTTTATATTTCCTTTAGATCTGAATTCCGGCGAACAAATTGACGTGTATCTTCGGGTGAAAGGGCCATATAGCATTCAAATGCCATTGCATTTGGTTTCCAACACTGTGTTAGTTGAGAAGGATGTAGTTGCCAATCTTTTGCATGGCCTGTTCTTTGGCTTTGTGTTGGTGATGGCATTTTATAATTTTTTCTTGTTTGTATCGACACGTGAACCTGCCTACTTCTTCTACGTGCTTTTTACTGTGGCCATTGGTAGTTTTCAATTTGTTCAGCAAGGGTATGCCTACCAGTTTTTTTGGCCCAAAGAGGTTTGGTTGCAAAACAAAGCAACCGGTGCGTTTATTCACATTAGTCTGATTTTTTGCGTGTTTTTTGTGAATAATTTTTTGGATATGCGCAGAAACTTTGTGGCATTGTATCGTGCAATCAGTGCTCTTGGACTTTTATCTTTATTGGTTCTTTTGTCGTCTCCTTGGGTTGATGAGTTTTGGGTTATGCGTCTTGGCGTGATTTTTTCGTTGCCTGGGGCGGTTATGGCTATCCTGGGCGGCTGGTATGTGTGGCGCCTGGGGCGCGAAGATGCCAGGTTGTTTTCATTTGCCTGGGTGTTCTTTTTGGTGGGGGTCTTGTCGCTTTCACTGAATAAGCTGGGTGTTATCCCAAGAAATTTCGTTACTGAGCATGGCGCTGAAGTGGGTACGGTTATTGAGTTGGCGTTATTGGCCTTTGCGCTTGCCGGACGTATTAATCATGAGCGAAATAGACGTTTGGAGTTAGAAAAGCATTCGCGTGAGCTGGAACAAAAAGCGCTGGCCTCGAAAGAGCACGCTTTAGAGTTGGAAAAAATGAATAGCGAACAGCTAGAGCTTAGTGTTCGCGAGCGAACTCGAGATTTGCATAAGGCGTTATCTGAACTGTCGTTAATGAATCGCCGTCTTGAACAGTTGAATTTGATTGATTCAGTTACTTCGGTGGGTAATGAAAATTGTTTTGTAGTTACTTCTAAGAAAGAATGGGATCGAGCTTTTCGTCGAAGTGAGATTTTGTCGTTGATCGTGGTTGAGTTGGATGGTTATCGGGAGATTCTTGCTAGTTACGGAGAAGTGGTGGCAGACGAGTGCTTGAAAAATGTAGCCAATATTTTGGAGAAATTGATATCGCGGCCATCTGATTGTATCACCCGTTATGGTGATAAAGTGTTTGGTGTCATTTTGCCGGCAACAGAAGAGGAGGGGGCGCTGTTTTTGGCAAATCAAATTGTTAGCAATGTGAATGAGCGTCCATTTGATTTTGGTGCTGCCAAAATTTCTGCCAGTGTTAGCGTGGGAGTGGCGAGTGTAAGTCCTCAGAAGCCCAATAATTATAAAGAGTTAATTGAACTGGCTGAGAGTGCGGTTTATATATCAAGTAGTAGTGGTGGCAATTGTGTGCAGTGCGCAAGTGTTAAGGAAATTGCTACTGAATAGCGCGCTCTTTTGCCTGCTGCTGCCATTGGTCGGAGACAATAAATAGTCGCTCAATGGCGTGGTTGTGCTCTATTAAAAACTGGCATGGCAATTTTATTTC
>JBFKSL010000420.1:0-4336 GCA_041626995.1 Ketobacter sp.
AAAGGTTCGCACTCAAGTCAGGATGGTCGAATTCAATGCCGGTATCCAGTACTGCAACGGTGATGGAGCTACCCAGATTGCTCCGGTCGGCAACCTCATCTGCCAAAATGTTCCTTAAATTATTTTGCTGATTGTAGTAAGTGTCATCAGGCGCTGCCATGGTTATCGTACTGATCACCCCCAGAAGCATAGTTGCCACTAGTACCTTAAGCCTTTGATTTCCCATACCCCTTACCCCAATTTCATTTACAAATCCACTTAGGGCATTGAACACGAAACAACCCTTTTCGTCTATTCCTAATTCACTTTTCGACCAACGTCTAATAGCAAACCAGGCACTACTGACATACAACAGAAGGGTTACAACAACAAAATAGGGTTTATTCCGGAGGGTGTGTAATGGCTTTCAAGAGTAAGGAAGATGCCAAAGCTTACTGGGCTGCCAATGTGCGGCTTATGTTAACGCTGTTGGTGGTGTGGTTCGTGGTGTCGTTTGGTTTTGGCGTGATCCTGGTGGACGTGCTGAATGAGATTCGCTTAGGTGGATATAAGTTGGGCTTTTGGTTTGCGCAACAAGGCTCCATTTATACCTTTGTGGTGTTGATTTTTGTCTACGCCAAAAAGATGGGCCAGCTTGATCGTAAATTTGGCGTAGAAGAGAAGTAAGGAGCACACCATGGATCTGCAAACATTAACGTACATTGTGGTGGGCGCCACTTTCTCCCTCTATATCGGCATCGCCATATGGGCTCGGGCAGGCAGCACCAAAGAATTCTATGTGGCCGGTGGAGGCGTTCACCCGGTTGCCAATGGTATGGCCACAGCCGCCGACTGGATGTCGGCGGCATCTTTTATTTCCATGGCGGGCATGATTGCCTTCTTGGGATATGGCGGTTCAGTATTTTTAATGGGCTGGACCGGCGGTTTCGTATTGCTAGCAATGCTGTTGGCGCCGTACTTACGTAAATTTGGCAAGTTCACCGTACCAGAATTTATCGGCGATCGATATTATTCGCGTACTGCGCGCATTGTGGCAGTGCTGTGTTTGATCATTGCTTCCGTTACTTATGTTATTGGCCAAATGAAAGGCATTGGTGTAGCGTTCTCTCGCTTCTTGGAGGTGGATTACGGTACTGGCTTGTTGGTGGGCATGGGTATTGTGTTTGTGTACGCAGTATTAGGTGGCATGAAGGGGATTACCTATACGCAGATCGCTCAATACTGTGTTTTGATTTTCGCTTACACCATTCCTGCGATTTTTATTTCCTTAAATTTAACCGGCAATCCTCTACCCCAATTGGGGCTGGGTTCATCCATGGTAGGCAGCGATACGTTTTTGCTGGATCGGCTCGATCAGGTGGTCACCGAACTAGGGTTTAACGAATACACGACGCAGTCGAGGCTTAGCCAAGTGAATATGTTCGTGTACACCATGTCCTTAATGATTGGTACCGCTGGCTTGCCTCACGTAATCATTCGATTCTTCACTGTGCCTAAAGTGGCTGACGCCCGCTCCTCAGCCGGTTGGGCTTTAGTATTCATCGCCATTCTTTACACCACTGCTCCCGCTGTGGCTGCCATGGCGCGCTTGAATTTAATGGACACCATTGAACCACAAAAAGGCCAACACTTGGTTTACGATGAGCGCCCACAATGGTTTAAGAATTGGGAAAAGACAGGACTATTACAATTTGAGGATAAAAATGGCGACGGAAAAATCCAATACAGCGCCAGCGCGGACACCAATGAAATGGTGAAAGTGGATCGCGACATTATGGTATTGGCGAATCCTGAAATTGCCAAACTTCCCAACTGGGTGATCGCTTTAGTAGCAGCAGGCGGATTGGCGGCAGCACTGTCCACGGCAGCGGGCTTACTGCTCGCCATATCTTCCGCCATTTCTCATGACTTATTGAAGGGCGTATTTATGCCCGATATAACGGAGAAGCAGGAGCTCAACGCCAGCCGAATTGCAATGGCAGGTGCCATTGGTGTCGCGGGCTACCTTGGCTTTAATCCGCCGGATTTTGCCGCAGGAACGGTGGCATTGGCGTTCGGTTTAGCGGCGTCGTCGATCTTCCCGGTGTTGATGATGGGCATCTTCAACAAACGCGTGAATAAGGAAGGTGCTATTGCCGGTATGGTTGCGGGCATCAGTGTTACCTTGCTGTATGTGTTCCAGCATAAGGGCATTATGTTTGTGGCCAGCACGTCGTTTCTAGGTGATTTGCCTCAAAACTGGTTCTTTGGCATTGAGCCAAATGCCTTCGGTGCCATTGGCGCACTGGTGAACTTTGCGGTAGCCTTCGGTGTTTCGAAGATTACGAAAGAACCGCCAGAGCATGTACAAGAAATGGTGGAAAGCATTCGCATGCCAGCAGGTGCTGGGCAGGCGCAGGAGCACTAAGTCTGACGTAAGTCAGAGAGGCGCGGGGTGTTATCTTCACGCCTCGCCTCTCTTACCCCCCAGTCTTTAAGCTAGTGCCTTATTAAGGATTAAAAATGTTAAAAAACAAACACGTTATCATCGCACTGATCGTTACCCCCATATTGGCAGTGATAGCGTACTTTGCTGTAGACACCTTAGTAAAAGAAACCCCTCACGTAGCCAAGTCTGGCGGCACCTATGCACTGGTATCCCTTCCCAACTGCCGCTACCCAAGCGGACACTGCACCCTAAAGAATAACGAGTTCAAACTTGAACTGAGCGTCGAAGAAGTTGGCGTTAATGTATTTACCTTGAATATGGCATCCGAATACCCCCTGCAAGGGGCCAAAGTAGCCTTGGTGGAAGCGGCATCAGAAACCGGCTCTCCTCTGGAAATGCAAAGTATCGATGCCAATCAGCAGCAATGGAACGCCAAGCTGGCTGGCAACTTAAACCCGAACAGTATTATCCAGTTAGTGGTGGCTGCCAACGATGCATTTTATTATGGTGAAACCGAATTGGTTTTCAGCCAGTATGAAACCAGTTTTGGAAAAGATTTTCGCTAAACGAAAAATAAGTCATGTTATTTATTATTCCAATTGCAGGCCTGTAGCAGCCCTTTTTTGCGCGCTTTATTCGCATCCAGCACGATAGTGCTTGACTTGAAGCGCCATGTCGCAACACCATTCAAGCAACCAGCTATACTTAGCTTACTCACATTACTAATGTATGCTGCCCCTGGTTGAAGAGGTTGATGATGAGAAGTTCCCGACCATCCAGTTCGGGCTTACTAAGCGTTATTATTTTATTGCAAATTTTTCTCTACTCGCCTTTTGCAAAAGGGTTTGGTGACGGAAGCTATTTGCTAGATGATACCGACCGGTTGCAAATCCCCGCCCATATGGCGTCCTATTGGATCGCAGAGGAAGCACTTACTGTAGAACAGGTGATGGACGATACCTTTCAGCAATGGACACCCATTGATAAGGCCAGCATTAACGTAGGCCCGCAAACCAACCCTGTTTGGCATCGTATTCCACTTAAAAATATCACCAATGAAACCATTGAGCGTGTTGTAGAAATTCGCTGGATTAACATCAAACATGTGCAGTTTTTTCTGAAGCGTCAAGATACAGTGGAGCATCAGGAATTTGGCATCACGCCCCAAGGTAATTTTCATGAATCTGGAAACTCCAGCTTTCTGTTTCCCTTTACCCTGCAAGCCAACGAATCAGCAGTACTATACATATATGCCCATACCCAATACTTTTCTTTCCTGCCGACGTATGTGTGGAAAGCGGATAGCCTCAGCAAAAACCAAAGTCTAAGACTGGCCTGGTATTGCTTAGGCTTCGGCGGTTTGCTGGCATTGCTGCTATACAACATTTCTTTAAGCATACTTACTCGTGAACGTGTTTATTACATTTACTGTGCTTATGTAGTCTCCATTATTTTTTACGAATTATCCTATAACGGCCTCGGCAACCAATTTTTATGGGGTCAAAACCCATGGATCTATAAACATGCCCTGGCCCTAGGTATTTACTTAAGCTTCTTTTGGGGTAGCCTGTTTTTACGCGAGTTTGTTTTTTTGCAGAAGGAAAGTCCTTGGCTGCAATGGATAGTAAATCTATCGGCTATCTACTGGCTAATAATGCTGGCAACCCTATTCATCCTGGATCGTTTTTTCCATAGCGCCATTTATGTTTGTCTAATTTGTTGTATCGCCGCCTTAATCATCCCTCTCTACCTGTGGTATAAGGGCAATCAAGCAGCCAAAATCTATTGTTTAGCCTGGTCTGTTCTTCTATTTTTCACCACCGGCATTCTATTAGTGGTTTCGGGCTATATGCCATTCAACATTTTCACCGAGAACGGGCAATTGGTTGGCTTTCTAATCGAAATGCT
>JBFKSL010000421.1:0-4330 GCA_041626995.1 Ketobacter sp.
TCGGCGCCCCCATAACCACAACCCCGGAATGTGCAGTACTATCCCCCAACCGAGCCGCAGGCTTATTCCCAATCAGCACCGAAGAACTACCTTTCGCAATTCTATCCGGCGGCCCCACGCAAACCGCCATATCCCCTAACCGGGCAGCGGGCATCCCCACAATCAATACATTGGGTTGCCCCATCACCACTGGCCCACCCACATGGGGCACTGGACCAGATGATCTGGGGCAAACATGAAAATCTCCGATTCTTGCAGCTGGGGGCATAATCTATTCCTATCGGCATAATTTAAGCAGTCTTATTAACAAGACAGTTGCTTCATAAAAATTCCTGTCAAAATGGCTGATGTTTGTCATCTTTTATTATCAAGCCCTAGGCGTATAATGATCTAATCGATTAAGAGGTGAACTATGCCCAAGGATAAACTGAAAAGCTCCGTTTCCGAGCTACGTGGTCATTTAGACGAAAATCAAGCGGTTGAAGGTGATAACAAAGAAGCCCTCAATGACTTGGCTGCACGCATAGAGATGATGATTGATGGTTCTGCTGAACACTGGGAAGAAGGTTTGGTGGATGAGTTGGAAAAGCAGATTATCCTCTATGAGGAAGATCATCCTGTTATCGCTCGTGTTATTTCCCAAATAGTTACCACCCTCAATGGTATGGGGTTGTAGTCTGGCATAGCCCTTGCTCTCCTTTGTAATACTCAGAGCGGCAACTTGCCGTGTGTATTGCGAAGGAGGGTGTTCATGCGCACCGATATTACCCCAATTCTTAACAGTCAGATGTCTGCTTCCAGCAAGGGTTCTGCTGAAATTGGCCTGACAAATCAGTTGCTTGAGGTGGGTGTTAACCAGCCGGAATTCAATCGTGTGCTGGAGCAGCAGTCTCGAAAATCGGCACCTCCATCTACTCATAACCAGCATGACAGCCGTCCCGAAAAGCAATCTTCTTCCCGTTCAGAGGCAAAACCGGATCGTGATAGCGGCAAGCCATTGCCGTCTGATCGTGCTGAGCATCAGCAGCAGGCTAAGCAGACAGAAGATAGTAGGCGATCAAAAGAACAACAGAGAAAGGATCAAATAGACGATCATAGGCAGTCGAACAGTCGGCAGGCAGCAGACAAGCTGGATTCAGAAGCTGATGAACAGCGATTAGTGGATCGCCAAACTCAACAGAGACAGGTGATACATTGTCAGGCTAAATCGGATTCTGATAAGTCCTCGGCGGATTCCTCTCCTGAGATGTTGAACAGCTTGAATGAAGAGTTATCAAGTCTAGAGCAATCAGAGCTGACTCAATTCTCAGATGAGATAGTTCTTGCACCCGAGCAGGTACTGGAAAATACGGAACAGCCTATTCAAATATCTAACGAATTGTTAGAAAAAGCTAAGCAAACACTTCAGGCGGATCAATCGGAAGCAGATCTTGATCTTGCGTTACAGCAGGAAGATGCTTTGTCTGCATTATCGGAGGAAGAGCGGCAGCTTCTTGAGCAGCAAATGCTTAAGCCGGAAGATGTAGAGGGCGAGGGCTTTGTTGATGGTCAGTCATCATTAATCGACGAAAATACTGATCCAGCAGCCACGCAAGCCCAAGTTTCTTTGCAGCAGCAACCAGCATTTACCGCAGAGCCGTTAGACGCCGATGTGGTTAGCAACGAGAGGCAAAGTGTAAAGCCAAGTATCAGTTCTTCACAAGCCGCCCAAAGCACCAATCAGGCAGCGGACAAATCTGCAATTCAAGAAACATTGGAGTTGGCAGAGCCCGAATCTTGGGAGTTGGGAAAGGAAAAGAAAGCCGATGTTAATCAGCAATTTGTAAAGCCTGAATTAAAGGTATCTGCGAACGAAGCGAGTATGACGTCTCCGGTCCAGGAACGGTTGGCCGCATTGGCAAAAGCCCTGGATCGAATGGCTGGTGGAGGCGAGAAAAGCAGCAGTGGCACGAGCCCTGTTGTTGATGCGGCGAAGCCTACAACCATACAGCGTGGCAGCGAATCCCTTATTCAAGCGCAAACCCAAGCCAATCCTACGCGGGTACAAAACAGCGCGATTCAAACCCCAATGCAGGCCGGTTTGCAGAATGCCATGATGCAGCGTGAGTGGGCATCTGAACTGGGTCAGCGTTTAATGATGATGGTGGCCAGCAAACTTCAATCCGCTCAGATTCAATTGAATCCCAGAGAAATGGGGCCAATTGATATTAAAGTGGTGATGCAGCAAGAGCAGGCTAATGTGGTGTTTAGCAGCCAAGTAACACAAACCCGCGAAGCCATTGAACAAGCCATTCCACGTTTAAGAGAAATGTTTGAAGAAAGCGGTGTGGGGCTGGCGGATGTAGACGTTAGAGATCAAGATGCCCATCAATCTAAACAACGGGAAGGGCAGCAGGCTCAACAAGGTAAATCCTGGCAAAATGATTCAGCCTCTGAAGATGATGTTGTATCAGAAAACACAGTAGTACAGTCTGTTGGTTTGGTGGACTACTACGCGTAATCACTCTTCTTTCCATTCTTGTAGAGGGCGGCAAATCACCTGCTGCCCTCTATTCTTTTCCAAATTTTTTAGCGAATTCTGACACTTGGCGGCATTTTGACAGGCGTGCCCGAAATTTTTGTCTAAACTTTCGATAGCGGGGCGGAATTTTGACAGAGTTCTGTCGCGGCCCGGCAGAAGCGCTCTATCTTGTTGAAATATATGGAAATAATATATTGGTATGCGCTTTGCTTAATTGAACTACAGACAAAATAGGTAATAGGTGCACTATGGCAGATGATGAAAGTAAGGAAGAACAGGGCGAAGAAAAACCGAAATCGAAAATGTTGCTCATCATCATTATTGCCCTGGTTGTCTTGCTAATTGGTGGCGGTGTAGCGGCATTTTTAATGATGTCTGGAGGCGAAGAGGAGACGGCAGCTGAATCCAGCGAACCCGCGCAAATGCCTGCTATTTATTTTGATTTCAAACCACCCTTTGTTGTGAACTACAAATGGAAAAATCGTCAACGTTATGTGCAGATCAGCCTGTCTATGATGACACGGGATGACTCAGTTATTGCAACGCTGCAAAAGCATATGCCCTTAGTGCGTAATAATCTTGTCATGATATTGAGTGCTCAGGATTTTGAGGTGTTAAGAACACCAGAAGGCAAAGAAGCGTTGCGACAAACCATTCTAGAAGAACTGCAGAAAATCATGACAGATGAAACTGGCGAGCCAGGAGTAGAGCAGGTTCTCTTTACCAACTTTGTGATGCAATAAATATTATGGCTGTACAGGATCTATTATCACAAGACGAAATTGATGCTCTCCTTCACGGTGTTGATGACGGTGATATCGAAACCGGCACTGATGAAGGCGAGGAGGGCATACAGTCCTACGATTTAAGTACTCAAGACCGAATTGTGCGTGGGCGAATGCCCACCTTAGAAATGGTTAACGAGCGTTTTGCCCGTTATACCCGCATCAGTATGTTCAATTTGTTGCGCCGTACAGCGGATGTTTCCGTTGGTGGTGTGCAAGTAATTAAGTTTGGGGAATATGTGCATAGCCTTTATGTGCCTACTTCCTTAAATATGATTCGTATAAAGCCATTAAAGGGCACGGCGCTATTTATTTTTGATGCCAAGTTGGTTTTTAAAATGGTAGACAACTTTTTTGGCGGAGATGGGCGCCATGTAAAAATTGAGGGCCGTGAATTTACTCCTACCGAAAACCGTGTCGTGCAGATGGTGCTAGAGCAGGCATTTATTGATATGCAAGAAGCCTGGAAGGCTGTGCTCCCCGTTAGATTTGAATTTTTAAGTGCAGAAGTGAATCCTTCGTTAGCAAACATTGTAAGCCCCAGTGAAGTGGTGGTGGTGTGCTCTTTTCATGTGGAGCTAGATGGTGGTGGTGGGGAGATGCATCTGACATTACCTTATTCCATGATCGAGCCCTTGCGTGAAGTGTTAGACGCTGGTGTGCAAAGTGACGTGGGGGATCAAGATGAGCGCTGGATGAAATCTTTGCGTGATGAAGTGATGGGTGCGGAAGTGGAATTAAAAGGAAAATTGTTGGATAAGCAAGTGAAGCTTACCGATATCGCCAAAATGAAAAAGGGTGACATTATTCCCATAGAGATGCCAGAAACCGTGCTGATGCTGGCTAACGGAGTACCCGCATTTCGAGGAAAGCTGGGAGAGGCTAACGGAAATTTAGCGTTAAAAGTGGTGAATAAAGTGGAACGGCCTGAATCAGAAGGCAGTTAACAATCGAGTCTTTCCTGGTTAAAAGAACAAATCAGCAAGTAAGATGAATAACAGCAAGCTGCCAATGCGGCAAAAAA
>JBFKSL010000422.1:0-4329 GCA_041626995.1 Ketobacter sp.
GACAGGCGATAAGAAATACCGTAGTAGCTGAAACAATGGCAAATGCCACCGCAGGATCGGGGCCGAAATTTAACCACGCCAATGCGCTCACTATGGCAATAATCATAATCACTGGGACAAAATAAGCCGATATAACGTCTGCCATCCGACCAATAGGCGGCTTGGAATTTTGTGCGCGCTTAACCATGCTGATAATTTGGGCCAGGGCGGTATCCTTACCCACACGGGTCGCTTTGAATACAATTGATCCTGTTTTATTGATCGTCCCTGCAACCACCTCATCGCCTTCCTGTTTTTCCACTGGCATGGGTTCGCCAGTCAGCATGGATTCATCAATTGCGGTGTGACCTTCCGTCACTTCTCCGTCTACAGGAATCTTTTCTCCGGGTCTTACCCGCACCATGTCAGATTGCAGTACTTGCTCTATGGGCACGTCCAGTTCTTTGCCATCACGAATGACTCTTGCAGTTTTCGCCTGTAACCCGATCAGGCGTTTGATGGCTTCCGAGGTACGACCACGGGCCTTTAATTCCAGTGCAAGCCCAAGATTGATTAATCCGATAATCATGGCGGTGGCTTCAAAATAGACGTGCCTCGCCATCTCGGGAATCATACTGGGGAAAAACACTACGATCATTGAATAGAGCCAGGCAGTGCCCGTACCCAATGCAATCAGGGTGTCCATATTGGCAGAGTGATTTTTGAATGATTGCCAAGCGCCGATATAGAAGTGGCGACCTGAGAATATCATCACGCCCAAGGTTACTAAGCCGACCAGTAACCAGGCTACTCGTTCGGAATTGGAATGCACCGACATCTCTCCCACCGCAATCCCATAGACCATCAGGGGAACACCCACGGCAAGGGCGATAGTCATATCGCGCATTAGTTTCTTGTAATAGTTCCAGTCAGCCTGTTCTTTTTCTGCCAACACATCGGCTTCGCTATCCGACTCGCTCATTTTAGCGTTGTAACCCGCCCTTTCTACCGCACTGATTAACATACTGCTGTCTGCATTGCCTGTAACAGAGACAGTGCGTTGAGCAAAGTTCATATCTGCGCTTTGTACACCTGGCACCGATTTTAAAGCGGATTCGATTTTCCCGACGCAGCTGGCGCAACCTGCACCATCTATTAATAGCTCCAAATGACTTGTTGAATGTGATTCTTCATGGCAGTGCAATTTTGGAGGTTCGAGGTCAAGTGAACTCATGGGATTCCTCTATTCCGGACTGAGTGCAAAGTCGATGATAAGGTTTAAATTTGTACTGGCTTTCATAGCCAATATTACTGCTTATCTGAGGTTATACACCTATGTCTGGGACACAGGTCAAGAGAGAACTTAAGCTATTGATGATTATTGCTATCTTAAAGTCAGGACACTGACCTTGGGATTACGGCAACATTACAAGCTTGTAATGTTGGCAGGTATTCAAGCTTCTTGTTACATGATTGTGTAGGTGTTTTTTTGTCCAGAATTTTGGCTGGACGTTCATGACTATATCGAAATCGAAAAAATTAGTTGCTCATGATCAGGCGCTAAGATGACCCTCACTTCAAAGTGGAAGAGTATTTTGTTGAGGCAAGTTATCGCTTCTATTTCTAATTGTTTTTTATGGGTTGCCACGCATTGACATTAGCCCCAGTCCATTCCGGATCAAACCTGAAATCTCTTCAAATGCTTTCTCCTTACTTACGTTACCCGGCTCAGCTAAAGACATGGCAACTTCCGTTAAAGCAGCAATGATCATTTGCGCTATTAAATGTCGAGTTTCCGGTTTCAGATTTGGAAAAAGAGGAAAGAGAACGTCTATAACTCTATGCACAACAGGTGAGTCAGCCCAACGCTCGCGACCAAGAACCACAGGGGCATCAACCAAGACTATTTGACGGAAATGTTTATCCCGGCCCAGTTTCAAAAATGCATCCCAGTACTGTAGCAGTGCTTCTCCCTCAGACTGATCTTCACTGGTTGCTTGTAAGGCGTTGTATAACTGATTTTCCACCTGTTCGGTGACAGCGAGAAACAGTTTTTCCTTATTGCCAAAGTAATGATAAATCGGGCGAATGGTCATACCGGCGTGTTCGGCAATATCCTCTAAAGAAGTGGCTTGGTAGCCTCTTTCACCAAAAAGTGCCACGGCACCATCGAGCACCGCGTTAATAGTAGTCTCTCGCCTCTGTTGCTGGGTTCTTGGTTTGCTCATTCCGCTCACTTTTAAATAATATGTAACATGACTACATATCCTATAGTCACCCACCACCCAATATGCAATACTAATGCATAAATGGTGCGTAATAACTGTTTCAGATATCCATATCAGCAAAATTAATAAAAACAAAAAATCAGATTACAGGGTGTAAAATGGCGATTTTTCAATGTATTACACAGATCCCGCAACGGATCTTTGCAGTTTGCATTGCATTTTTCCTAAGTGCTATTTCATGTCAAGTGAACGCAGTGCTCACCGATAGCCTAACTATTGGCAACGCTAAGGCAATAAGCTTGGGGCACGCGGTTACCGCTGATCCACCGGGTATTGATTCCATCCATTTTAACCCAGCCGGGTTGGCGAAGCTGAAGGGAAGGCAATCTCACCTCAAGGTTGTGGCAGGTACCTTTTCCATAGATATGGAATTTGGCGATTATGATCCTGCAACTGCGGCGGTGATTGAAGACTACACTAATCAGGGCTACTACGACGATAGCTATTACTTTAATGATGCCTATCGTAGTAAAAGCACGACCGAAGGTGCGTCGCTGATGCTGCCATTTTTTGGCATGACAGATCTTCCTTTGTTATTAGCGCCGCTGGGTGGCGGTTCCTACGCCCCTCCAGGCAGCAAAGTCACCTATGCCACCAATGTGTATTCTCCCATGATGGTGGGTTTCTACCGTGCCGATGATGATCCTGGTCGTTGGATAGGCCAGCGCATGTCATTTATGCAAATCACCTATTTTTCACCCAGCTTTGCCTATCAAGCCACTGATGAGCTTTCCTTTGGGGCGGCCATGACTTTCAACTATGGTGGTGTGGGGTTCGAATTGCCCTTTCGAGGGGGTAACCCCAGTATTTTTGGGCTGGGTGAAATACAGGCTACAACACTGGATTGCGCCAACGTCAGTGCGGAAAATCCACGCCCCACGGACTTTCTTTGCGGTGGAACCTTCACCCCATACGAAGAACTGGGATACCTCGCGATGGAAGTAGAAACGCCATTGGCCATTGGCTTTAATGTCGGTTTGTTGTGGGAACCAAATCCTTGGTTAAGTTTCGGTATCAGTTACGTTGCACCGATTCCCATGACGCTGGAAGGAGAATTCACCTGGACCAGCTCTGAAAGTTGGCTGGGTTTTATGGTGCCGCTGGCCCAGAGCCCCCTTTATGGTAGCTTGGAAAGCTTAGTAACCACCCTGGGCTATACCCTTCCGGACACATCCACCGTTACTGAAGGTAAAGCCACCCTGGAAATTGAAATGCCAGAGCTTCTTAACCTGGGTACAAGCATCCGAATAACCCCGAATTTTAAATTAAACCTCGATTATAAATATTCAGGTTGGTCCTCATGGCAAGATTTACCGTTGCAATTTTCGGAACCGATCAATTTTTTGCGCCTTGCGGAATTTGTTGGTGAATCCAATAGGGATTCCCTGGTTTTTCCACTTGGGTTGGAAGATACCTGGAACTGGGCAATCGGAATGGAATATCAATGGTCAGACCATACCGTATTGCGTATTGGTGTAGAAGATCGCCCTACCTCTTTGCCTTCTGGCGGATATACGCCACTTCTGCCTATGGGCTCCGGCAAACTGTATGGTGCAGGTATTGGCATGACACTGGAGGACGGCGGAGTCATGGACTTCGGTATTGCCTATTTTAAAAACTCTTTGGATATGCCTTCTGGTACCAGCCCTCTAGGCAATGATACCGACCCTTTGAACTTTATTTACAACCCATTTTTCGGAACCGATATTAAAACCGACTTAAGCGTTTTATTGATCGAGTTCAGCATCAGTCAGCCTTTCTAATTTAGCCATGAATCATTATCTTGCCCAATGTTTTAGCCCGAAAAAACTAAACGGTTTGTCACTAAAAAACCGATTTATTAAGGCCGGAACGTTTGAGGGTATGTCTCCTTTGGGTACAGTGTCTTCTGCTCTTTCAGAATTCCATAATCGAATTGCTGAAGGTGGTACTGCTATGACCACTGTAGGATACTGCGCCATAGAAAATGATGGCCGCCTGCACGAAAACATGTTGTACATGCACGAAGGCATCCGAGACGACCTTTCTTATATGATCTCTTGTATCCAAGCCAAGGGTTGTA
>JBFKSL010000423.1:0-4305 GCA_041626995.1 Ketobacter sp.
CCAATCAGAGCCAAAATAGGGATATGGAAAAAGTAATACCCCTCTAGAGGCCATAGATGGCGGGGCTTCCAGAGCACTTTGTCGTTTTTGGACGGAAAATCCCTAGAACCCCTAATAGGTGCTGTAATTTGCGCAACGCTTTACGCTTAAGACTTTGTTTTTTCGGGGTTTTTTGAATTGTATATATTTAAGACTAGGTAACACCCGCACACTCTTTTGACTGGGCAGGAAGCACTGCAATCTAAAGAGGGGCGATACAGAATGGAATTTACTTTAGGCGCACAAAGACGCAAGGGGGAAAGTGAGTACTGGGGCGATGCAGAGCACCCCCCCAGTGATTTCTCGGTTTAGACCGACAGGTTTAAAGAGTCTTCAGATATTCCAATACTGCCCGTCTTTCTTGAGCAGTCAACTCATCACCATAGTAGTGACCTTTGTTGGAATTACCTTTTTTCTTGGTATCGTAACGGCCGCGTCCAATACCAACCGCAGTACGAGGTTTCAAATCAAGTCTTGGTCTCCAGTCACTTGGTTTGTTTTTCCAACCCACGGCATCCCAATCAAAGTCACCGGCACCTTGGTTGCTGGTCCATACGTCTGGACGCTTGGAAGAATCAAGCATCGCTTCCAAAGTAGGTACCGAGCCATTGTGCAAGTAAGGAGCCGTGATCCAAACACCATCAAGAGGAGGCGCTACATAGCCATTCGTCTTCACAATGCTTGAGGTACCACGTTTGCCATACCAGGATTTGTCGTACCAGGTTTTCACAGGATAGATCCAGTTTTTCCTTGCCAGATAGGGGTCTGTACCAATTTCTTCCAGATCCACCAAATAGTTAGGATAGGTTTCTTCCTCTTCATTCTCTGAATAGGTTCCGTGGCAAACAGCGCAATTTCTCAAGAAGACAGGCTCACCTTCGCTGGCCAAGCTGTGATCAATTTTGCCGCCAAAATCTTCGAACTTGGGTGCCTTGATGTCTTCCTCGATCCACTTCTGTAAGTGAGCAAAGTTGTTCTGGATGGTCTCTGCTTCTTCAATACCGTCTACCGAGAACCAGCTCATGTATAGAAGGTGGTCAGCCTTGGCGCCACGCCCCGAACCGGCTTGGTAAAGGGCATTCTTTTTCTTCATGAGCCACCAGGCCGGGAAGTCGATCCAACCCTTCATGCCAGAATTAGGGTTTCCGCGCAGTCTTCCTGTCCACTCCAAAGTGTCTGGATCATGACGCATGCCTAGACCGGCGAAAACGTCAAACAGATGGCTGTGGAGTGCTGCATCTTGAAACAGGCGCTGCAACAAGGTCAAACCGTGTTTGAGCTGTCTAAATGTATCACCACGGAATATGGAAGCTACGCCGATACCCAAAACGTTAAGGGTAAAACCGCTCGCGTCCGTACCGATGAAGTGGTTGTTACGTCCTAGACCTTCCACCATCTTGCCTTGGAAAACGGTAGAGTGACACACGGTACAGTTAGGCACGGCCAAGTCTGCACCATCGTGAGCTTTCGCCGCATTCAGGTTATAGGGAAGTTTCCTTTGGCGTGCATCATCACGGTATGGAGGGCGTTCTGCGCGGCTGGGCGTTCTGTTCGCGGCAACGTATGAAGGATAGGAGACACCCAGACGAACGTAGTTACCGTTGTACATGTAAAAACCGCCGAGGGCTGCATCAGGCTCGATCATGGGTCTATTGGTCTTAAGCTTACCCATGTTTTCATAGCTTTTATCAAAATCGTAAACCAAGTTACCTGGATCGGTTGGCTGTGGCGACGCTGGTATATGCTCAAGGTGCTCCCATTTAACACAACGCTCGCCTACTAAAAAGCCACCATCGCATTCCGCGGCGGTAGCTTTTAATGGTAACGCGAGTACCGAAAGTGTTGTCATGGCGAGGGGCCATCGGCCCCACTTTTTTCGGGTTGAATGTTTCATTAAGGCTTCCTCTTATTTTTGTAATTACTTCTTGTAGTTACTGCTGGTGGTGCATATCTGTACCTATCATCAGCACGGCACACTAATACGAGCATTTACTCGCATTCAACTCGCAATTCATGAAAATTAAGGGTCAGAGGCGGAATATTCGATGAAACGCCCAACTCATGTAAGCTATTGATAAATATACAGTTAAAATTTTATAACTAATTAATATAGGTGAAATTTTGGGATGATTTGTTATCAGCGTATAGCTTTCAGGACTTTTCAAGGGTTTAAAGGCAAACACGCCATTTGAAATAGCGCTTTTATGGAAGAATTTTCATTTATATACCCGAATTCTAAAAAATTTTTTCTGTTGCGGCATTTCAAGAAAAAACGAGCTTTATTCATATAATGCCTCCAGTAAACTACCACTCACATTCTCGTCACAAGGAAACAACCATGCGCTATTCACCATTGGGAAGCAGTGGGCTTGAAGTCTCGCGAGTGTGCCTTGGCACCATGACCTGGGGCACCCAAAACACGCAACAAGACGCCGACGAACAAATCGCCTATGCGCTGAGCAAAGGCATTAACTTCATTGACACGGCGGAATTGTATTCCGTGCCTCCCACCCCCGAATCCTATGGCAAGACGGAAACCATCATCGGTAACTGGCTGGTGAGGAATAAGGAACGACGTGGCGAGTTCATCCTGGCCAGTAAAATTGCCCCCGGCCTGCCCTGGATAAGGAATGGCGCCCCCTTATCTCGGCAAGCCGTGATCGAAGCGGTGGATAACTCCCTGCAACGCCTGCAAACCGACTATATCGATCTGTACCAATTGCACTGGCCTAATCGCCCAAATCCCCACTTTGGCAAGCACTTCCCCAATCGCTATTCCTACACCAAAGTCAGCGCCGAAGCGCAAACCGCCGGCATGCTCGATATTCTTGAAGGGCTCGACAGTTGTGTAAAAGCGGGCAAGATCCGCCACTGTGGATTGTCCGATGACACTCCATGGGGTATCGCCACCTACTTGAAGCTCAGTGAAGAACACAACCTGCCACGCATGGTGTCGATCCAAAACGAATTTAACCTGCTGCACAGTAAGGACTGGCCCTACCTGGTTGAACACTGCGTGATGGAAAATATCGCTTTTCTCCCCTGGTCACCTCTAGCCGGTGGCATGCTCAGCGGCAAATACCTGGGCGGCGCCAGACCCGAAGGCAGCCGTTGGACCCTAGAACAACGCAACGGCCTGTTCAGAGACACCGAAGCCTCAACCGCCGCCATCGAAGCCTATGCCGCCATCGCCAAAAAGCACGGCATCACCGCATCGCAACTGGCCCTTGCCTGGTGTAATCAGGTGGATGGAGTGACCTCTACCATTATTGGCGCCACCACAATGGAACAGTTAGAGGAAGACATTGCTGCGTTTGATATAGAGTTTAGTGATGAGCTAAAAGGTGAAGTATTAGAAGTACTGAAACGCTATACGGTGCCGTTTTAACAAAGGGAAACCTCATGCGCCAACAAGAAACCGCCGCCAAAGAACAATGGCTTATCGCAGGCCTGGATGTGCTCGAAGCTCAGGGGCATGCGGCGGTGAAGGTAGAACCCATAGCAGCACAACTGAACGTCACCAAAGGCAGCTTTTATTGGCACTTCAAAAATCGCCAGGCGTATTTGGATGAGCTGTGTGGTTATTGGCTGGAAAAGCAAAAAGCAATCGTGGAAAGTTTTCAGGAATGGCGAACGCTCACGCCGAAGGAGGAACTAAAAGCACTGATTCAGTTTATTCTGAATAAGGACACAAAACACGACTTAGCCATGCGTTTGTGGGCACGGCACTTTGCTCTGGCACTGAGCGCGGTGAAAGAAGTAGACAACCTGCGCCTGCACTTTTGCACGCAACTGTTCACACGCATGGGCTTTAACTCGCTGGAGGCAAAAGTTCGAGCGCGCATGGTTGTCTACTATCAAATTGGGGATTACACACGCCCCCACAACGATTCCAAACAAGAGCGATCACAATACTTGAACACACTATTTGACTTGCTCACGACCTCAATCGAAAACCCAGTCTAAAAACTGAATAGTTTTTGCCACGCCTTCATCGTAATACTTCTCATAAGGCCCCGATTTTACAAACCCATGAGGTGCACCGGGGATAATATGCAATCGATGTTGCCCCCCTGCATCCAGGAAAGCACCATGAAACAACAGGCTTTCTGTCACCGGCACTGTCTCATCCTGATCACCATGGACAGTCAAAGTGGGTGGATCATTAGCATCCAAGTGATTGACGGGCGAGGCTTGTTCATAACGGCCAGGTACCGTATCCGGATCACCACCCAACAAAGCCTCAATAGATTCTTGGGAGGCAGG
>JBFKSL010000424.1:0-4296 GCA_041626995.1 Ketobacter sp.
GTCAGCGATTTCCATTCGGGTGGGAGGCATGCCGCTATCGGCAATATAGGATTTAATGAGTTGCAGAATTTCGTTTTGGCGCTTGGTAAGCTTTTCCATGATGATGCCTGTTTTTATATACAGTTACTGGGATTATATACAGCATGCTGCAATATGAAAACAAATAAATTGAAATCAGTTAGGAATAAAACCCAAAAACAAAAAGGGGCCCGCAGGCCCCAAAGCGAGGAGGGGAGGTTCTTAAAAATCGTCTAGCAGGTGCATATTGCCGGAATCGTATCCGTCAAAGTGGTAGCTGGTTTCGGCGGGAGTGGGTGAAAAATCGCTTTCTTCACGATCTTCCTCGTCCAGTTCAAAAGGGCCGCCCCAATCTTCTGGTTGATCCACTATTTGAAGCGCCATGCGCTGGAATGTTTCCAGCTCCAGCTCTTCAATCTCTCCCTCAAAATACTGGATGCCGATACTGTCTTCATCCAAAGAAACCACCTCAAACAGCACATTCTGTTCAAGATCTTCATACCAACAGCCTACTTCGGGTTTAACGCGGTTGAGCATGGTGTTGCTGCCTTTGTTGTTACGCGATTCCGTTTGTGCACATTATGGAACAGCCCATAAATTCCTCACGAATGGGGTTAGGCCTGATTTGTATCGCTATAGGGACGGTGGATTGTGCAAAATCAAGAAATTGCAACAAACACAACATGTTAAGCGGTGTATTTTGGTCAATTGCTGCTACCGTTATAGGCGCGTGTACTAAAAAGACAGCCTGAAACTCAATAAAAATCTAAAAAGGCCGTGGCAAGAAAGCACATTGACGGGCTGCCTCAAACTGGGTAATGTGACGAAACGTCACAAACTGACCAATAGTTACTTGGAGAATGGAATGCATAGCAAAAAGTTGTTCCCTTTGGGTGCGATCTTTGCCCTTGTTTTAATGGCCGGGAATGCATGGGCTGGGGATTGGGATTTTGAACTGGGAGCGGAATATCGCTATATGCCCCAGGAACTCGTGTATGGTGGCGATGACAATGCGGCTTCTGCCATTACCCGAGTTGAATACAGTCACGAGTGGAATGATGGGGCAGACTTATTTGAAGCTAAGGGCTTCTATCGCTGGTCAGAGGCAGATGATGAGCGAACCCATGGCGATGTTCAGGATTTTGCATGGCTGCATGTGGCGGATGAATGGGAGCTTCGCACGGGGGTGCGCACTGTGTTCTGGGGGCAAACTGAATTTCAGCACCTTGTGGATATTATTAACCAAAAAGACTCAGTGGAAAGAACAGATGGCGAGGCTAAATTAGGCCAACCCATGGTGAATCTTTCCCTGGTGCGAGACTGGGGCATTCTCGATCTGTATGCGCTGGTTGGATTTCGTGAGCGTACTTATCCTGGTGAAGACGGCTGGCCTCGAGGCCCATTTCTTATAGCCAATGAAGATGCATCATATGAATCGGGGGCTGAAGATAAGCGTGTAGATTTTGCCATGCGCTGGTGGCAGAGCTTCGACAGCTTTGAAATGGCTGTTTCCTATTTTTCTGGCACCTCCCGTGAACCAGAGTTTCGCTCAGTCAATGAAAAAGGCGAGTTGGTTCCTTATTATGCGGTTATTGATCAGCTGGGCTTGGAAATGCTTTATATCTACGACTTGTGGATATTCAAGTTAGAAGCGCTAACCCGAAGCGGTATGATCGATCGACGTTACTTTGCCACGGTGTTTGGCTTCGAATATACCTTTGAAGCCGTGTTCGACAGTGTTTCTGATCTGGGGTTGGTTGTGGAATACAACTTTGATGAGCGGGGCGAAGATTCCCCTGATTCTTATTTCCTGGAAAACGATGTGGCCGTGGGATTGCGTTGGGCGCTGAACGATGAAGCGTCAACTGAAATGCTGGTGGGTATGATTTATGACCACAAAACCCATGAACGTATCACCACGCTGGAAGCCAGTCGCCGCCTGGGAGATGTCTGGAAAATCTCTATGGACGCCATGTTCTTCAGCAGTCAAAAGCCTCCCTCTTATGCAGATTTGAATAATGGCTCCTTTAATCCGCTCTATAAACTGGCTAGCAGTAGCCATAACGACATGATTCAGGTGGAGTTAGTGCGTTATTTTTGAGCCAATTCGGTGCAGCTATCTTGACACTGACCCATTGCAAACGTAAGTTTCAAACATCCGTTTACTGGAAATGGGTTAAGTTCAGGAATATTTGGTTATGGCACAAAAAGAAACCGTGGAGCGCATCCTAGACGCTGCTGAAGTATTATTTGCGGAGCGCGGCTTTGCCGAAACCTCACTGCGCACCATTACCAGCACAGCAGGGGTGAACCTGGCAGCAGTGAATTACCATTTCGGCTCCAAGAAAGCGTTGATTCAAGCGGTTTTCGAGCGTTTTCTCGACCCGTTAGTGGAAGATATCAACTATCGTTTGGAAAAATTTAGCCAAGACCCAGAAAGTATTACCGTAGAAGCGTTGTTAAGGGTGCTATCTGCCTCTGTATACGAAGTGCATGGCCGAAATACCAATCGTGCCACCGCCTTTATGCGTTTGCTTGGGCTGGCCTATACTCAATCCCAAGCCCATCTTCGCAACTATATAAGTGAGCATTACGGGGAGATCTTCCAGCGTTATGGCCGTCTGCTGAAACCTGCATTGCCGGGTGCCACAGCGGAAGATTTGTTCTGGCATACCCATTTCGCCTTGGGTACCGCCATCTTTACCATGTCTAACTTTGATGCCTTGCGTGCCATGGCAGAAAACGATACCGGCCAGCGCACCCCGGTAAATGACATCGTAGACCGTTTGACCACCTTTATGGCATCCGGGCTCAGCAACGCCTCCCATGACTGATCTGAGCATTGATGTTTCCATTGATCAACAAACCCTACGACTCAAGCAGGGCGATCACTTGCTGAAGCAGTGGTCGATTTCTACCGCTGAAAAAGGGCCGGGTAATCAATTCGGTTCCAATCAAACCCCATTGGGCAAACACCGCATCCGTGCCTGTATTGGCGGTGAACAGCCCATTAATTCCGTATTTGTGGGAAGAAGGCCCACCGGGGAGATATACAGTCCCGAGTTAGCCTTGCAGCATCCACATCGAGACTGGATTCTTACCCGCATCCTCTGGTTATGTGGAGAAGAAAAGCACATCAATCGGGGCGGTAACGTAGATTCCCAGCGCAGATACATTTATATTCATGGCACTCCGGATACCGAGCCCATGGGCATTCCAAAATCTCACGGTTGCATTCGCATGCGCAACCAGGACGTGATTGATCTATTTAACCTGGTTCAGCCCGGCACCCCGGTATTCATCGCTTAAAACAACTCGAAGGTGACCGAAGCTATGGCTATGGGCCCAGTGATGCTGGATCTGGAAAGCACTCAACTAACCGAACAGGATATCAAGCGCATCCAAAACCCGCTGGTGGGTGGTGTGATCCTGTTTGCGCGTAATATTGAAAGCCCGGATCAGGTGCAACAGCTCATTGCTGATATGCGAAAAATCCGTCCGCAGCTGATTTTGGCCATTGATCAAGAAGGAGGGCGGGTACAACGCATTAAGGATGGCGTTAGCCTGCTGCCACCATTAAGTACTCTGGGTGAGCTCTATGATGAGGATGTGGATAAAGCCCTGTTGCGTGCAGAGGATTTAGGTTGGCTAATGGCATCCGAGATGCTGGCCCTCGGCTTGGACATATCCTTTGCTCCTGTCTTGGACTTGGATTTTGGGCGTAGCGCCGTTATTGGCAATCGCTCCTTTCATAAAAACCCCGCCATCGTTACTCGTCTGGCTAAGGCCTATATTAATGGCATGCATGAAGCAGGCATGGCAGCTACCGGAAAACATTTTCCAGGCCATGGTTGGGTAGAAGCCGATTCTCATATTGATATTCCCGTGGATCACCGTCATAAGTTGGAATTGGAACATCTGGATATGGTGCCATTCCGCAAGTTGGCTGCAGAGCTGGATGGCGTAATGCCCGCCCATGTTATCTATTCAGAAATCGATCAGCAGCCCGCTGGTTTTTCCCAGTATTGGTTGCAAACCATATTAAGGGAAAAGCTAGGTTTCAACGGTGTGATTTTCAGTGATGACCTGGCTATGGAAGGTGCAACAGTAGCGGGCAGTTTTAGTGATCGAGCACAAGCCGCCCTGGATGCTGGGTGTGATATGGTGCTGGTGTGTAATCATACAGATGCTGCACAGCAGGTACTTGACTCATTGGGGGATTATTCTAATCCCGCATCACAAATACGCTTAATTCGTATGCATGGTCGGGGTAAAATA
>JBFKSL010000425.1:0-4288 GCA_041626995.1 Ketobacter sp.
GCCAGTGCCCACCCCTTGGCCACAAAGGCGGGCATCGAAGTTCTACAGCAAGGTGGCAACGCATTTGATGCAGCAGTAACAGTCGCTGCGGTGTTGGGCGTAGTGGAACCCTACAGTGCGGGCATTGGTGGCGGTGGCTTTTGGATGTTACACCAGGCCAAGAGCAGCAAAACCGTCATGCTGGATGCTCGCGAGATGGCGCCTGGGGCAGCCCATCGTGACATGTATTTGAGTGAAAAGGGCGAAGTGGACCGCGACAAAGCCATTAATTCTGCCCTCAGTGCAGGCATCCCTGGCCAGGCTGCCGCCTTCGCCCATCTTGCCCAGCACTACGGTAAACTTCCTTTAAAACAAACCCTGGCGCCAGCCATTCATTATGCGGAAAACGGCTTTCCCGTTAACCCAACTTATCTCCACTTGGCGGAGGTTCGCAGCAAAGTTTTAAACAACTTCCCTGAAAGTAAGCGTCTGTTTCTATTAAATGGTAAAAAGCTGACAGAAGGGGATCTTATTCTGCAGAAAGATTTAGCCACTACCCTCAGCGCAGTGGCCAACAATGGCTTCGACGGTTTTTACCAAGGCCCGGTGGCAAAAAAACTGGTGCAGGGCGTGAAAGCCAACGGCGGTGTCTGGACTCTACAGGATTTGGCTAATTACAAAGTGGTGGAACGCCAACCCATTCAATTTGATTATCACGACGCCACCATTTGGTCTGCCCCTCCACCCTCCTCCGGCGGCGTCGCCCTGGCCCAAATGTTTGGCATGCTATCGAGCTTCAACCTGTCTCTTTATCAACAAGCGGATAAAACCCATCTGCTGGTAGAAGTGATGCGTCGGGCCTACCGCGACCGCGCCGAATACCTGGGCGATCCTGATTTTGTCGACATTCCCTTAAACAAACTTCTGGATCGAACCTATCTGGAAGACTTCAGCAGCTCCATTTCCCTATCCCATGCCACCCCCAGCAGCGAGCTAGGCCTGCCCAAGCAAGTGGGTTCCGGCACCCATACCACCCACTTTTCCATTATCGACAAACAGGGCAACAGGGTGGCCGCCACCCTATCCATTAACCTGCCCTTTGGCGCTGGTGTGACCATTGCCGGAACCGGCGTGTTGCTCAACAATGAAATGGACGACTTTTCCGCCAAGCCCGGTAGCCCCAATGCCTATGGCTTGATTGGTTCCCACGCTAACGCCATCGAGCCCGGCAAACGCCCCCTTTCCAGTATGACCCCAACCTTTATGGAATATGGCCCTACGGATAACCGTCAGCTGGCCATTATTGGAACACCGGGAGGCAGCCGCATCATTACTATGGTGTTTTTAGGTTTGCTCGAAGCCCTGGAGCAGAAAAGCCCACAAGCCTGGGTGGATAGACACCGCTTTCACCATCAATATGTGCCGGATGTCATTCAGCACGAGCCCGGCGCACTACCAGACAACATAATGGCCAGCCTGAAAAAGAAGGGGCATCAATTTAAAGATGTGGGTAGAACCTATGGTGACATGCATGCCATCCGTTGGTTTATGCAAAACGGCAAGGTGGAGGCTGGATCAGACCAGCGCCGTTTAGGATTTGCCCAAATAAGTGATTAAACAGAAACTGAGGACTCTAAGCAGGGTTTTTATACTTGCTTCGTACTTGATTTCGCCCGTTTTCCTTAGCTTCATACAAAGCAGAATCGGCCTGCTGCAACAGCAGGTCGATGGTATTGATACCGTCATCTCCTCGGTATACCGACACCCCCATGCTAGCGGTAATCTTTTCAATGGGTGGCACCTTTAACGCTTCCACATCATATCGAATCGATTCCGCAATGGTGAAGACCGAATCCAGATCTGTTTCAGGATAAATCAAAATGAACTCCTCACCACCATAGCGTGCCGCCATATCGGACGAGCGCACATGGCGCTTTAACACTTGGGCTACGGCAACCAAGGCATCATCCCCAACCTTGTGGCCGTGGGTGTCATTGATTCGCTTAAAATGATCCAGATCCAGCATAATCACCGCTAAATCACGGCGATAGCGTTTCGCCCTGGTAAGCTCTTTATTCAACATCGCCTCTGCGCTGCGGCGATTAGCTAAGCCTGTCAACACGTCGGTATTGGCAGCGACTTCCAGCTTTTTCTTCTGGGTTAAGTTCTTCACTACCGCTAAAATCCGTAAGTGATTACCTTCATAGAATGCGCTTAACTCCACTTCCACAGGAATCAATTCCCCTTTGATGGTCTTAGCTGAAAACTCTTTTTTGTTTCGTGACACGCCCATCACGTCATTAAAGCGCCCCTTCTGTAAACCAGGTTTAATCGCACTATCAATATACTGATTGCGTAAACTTCGATGATGCCGTGCCGAACCTTCGGGCACCAAATCATCAATGCATAACTTACGGAAAGCCGCTGCGCTATAGCCAAACATGGTTAAAGCATTATCATTGAACTCCTGAATGCGACCCATTTCATCAATGACCACCAGCGCATCAGGTGTGGATGCCAGAATGGCGCGCAACTTTGTATTCGCTTTATTGGTTCGCAGCAGATACACCATACAAATAATGGCCGCCAAATAAATAATTGGCATCACCAAAAACTGATATATCTGTAAGCGATTATGAGCGCGCTTTAATTGCTTCTCAGTTTCCCCTTTCACGCTCTCTAAATCAGTGGCAAAACTCGATGCCAGCGTTTGTAAGGCCACATAGGCTGGCGTGTCATCAACACGCACTCGTTGATCCAATTCTGTAATGGAAAGCTTGGGTTCACTTTCCATTAACTGGCGCAATAATGCGTAGTTTTTCTTGTACTGCAACACCACTAGACTCAATTCTTGCAACGCATTCTGGTGCGCATCACTGTCTAAGATAGAATGCAGATTCTCGATAGAGGATTCAGCCACCACAAGCGAACGGTCAATGGCAGGAATATAGTTGGGGTCTTGACGCAACAGATAATTCTTAAAATAGTGAATAAATCCGCCATAACCGAAGCTCTTCCGAAGTACGTTTAACTGTTCTTCTCGCTTCAAGGCCACCTGATAGTGACCTGTCCATAACTCCTGCACCTGCGTAATTTGCTGCTTTAAATTTGTATGAATATACAACAGCAGGAAGCTCACCACTAATGCGGTAAGAGCAATCGCAAGCAGCGGACGGTTCCGCAGCATACCTTCCTCCCTGAATGGTATTTCGGCACAGAGTTGCGCCTTTATGGTAGAAGTTTAGACCATTGTGAATACGACAGAAGAGAAAAACCGTAATAACTTATGGGGGCACTGGGAAGGGATCAGACACGAATAAGCCTGGATAAGCGGCTATATCCAGGCTTTTTGCAGGGATTTAGCTTATTCGGCGTGAGGCAAGTGCTTCTGGGTACAACCCAAACAACGCACAAATGTCGTTTTAAATGGTAACACTACCAAGTTGTCAGCAGCTTCGCCCACATTGCCACCCAAAGCGGAGAATGGCAGGGAAATGACAAACAAACCCGTACCCAATACTGTTGCCGCCAAGGCTAAAGGGCGAACCAGGACAACATCGGCCGTCATCTCCAAACCAGTAGGACGATCTGTTACGTTCTGCGCCTGAACCGCCACCGGAGCTGCCGCAAACAAGGCCACCGACAGGGCCACAATAATGGATCGAAAAGTGCTCTTCAGGCTGCGCATAATCATTCCTCTTAATAATTTTCTCTAAGGTAGCCACCTAAGTGCTTTATTCTAGTGTATTCCTTAAATAGCAATCGATCCACTTTCTTACCCATCTGAATAGGAATTTTTCGGGCAGATTATGTACTGGATCGCAATTTATAGCCTGACTAAGTCTGGCACACTTTACAGAAAACGGTAGAACGCTGGCTCAATCGAACCTCTTTTAGTGGCTGCTTACAATTTAAACAGGGCTGGTCTGCCCTGCCATATACCCTCAGGGTTTGCTGAAAATAGCCGGGCTTGCCATCACCGCCCACAAAGTCACGCAGGGTAGTTCCCCCCATCTCGATGGACTCAGCCAGCACCGCCTTAATGGCCTGCACCAGAGCATCATAGCGTGCAGCGCTGACACGGCCAGCAGCCCGCTTGGGATGAATTCCCGCCATAAATAAAGCCTCATTGGCATAAATGTTACCTACCCCCACCACCACATGACTATCCATAATGAAGGTTTTCACAGCACTCTTACGGCCTTTGGCTTTCGCCACTAGATATTCAGTATTGAATTGCTCCGTAAGTGGTTCTGGCCCGAGCTTTTCCAATAGAGCATGCTCTAATGGGTTCTGCTCGGTCCACAAC
>JBFKSL010000426.1:0-4272 GCA_041626995.1 Ketobacter sp.
CTGTGGTAACCGTGGCTCCTTCTGATGAATTATTGGAAAAATTAAAGTCAAATTTGCAAGAGGTTCGTGCACGGGGTGGAGAGCTATTTGTTTTCCAAGATGCTGATGCTGCTTTGGAAGAACAAGACGACGTGCATGTTTTGGATGTTCCTAAAGTGGCGGCCGAACTTGCGCCCATCGTGTATACGATCCCCCTACAACTACTGAGTTATCATGTAGCAATCATAAAGGGAACCGATGTGGATCAGCCACGTAATCTTGCGAAAAGTGTTACGGTGGAATAACTAAATCGTGATTCAGCAGAAAATTGTCGGTGAACAATAAAGTTGTTAACTTTGCCCAGCCTAATTGATTGATTTTACTAACCTTGATAGAAAGGCGCTAAAAATAAAGTTGTTAACTAGCAATCGCCAAACCTTCTTAAGGCGGCAAAAGCATTACAATAAAGTTGTTAACTAGAGCTTCTGTTTATTGGACAGGATCAAAACTAAGTACAGATGATAAGTATCAATTAGCGGGGTAATCGTAGGTAGACTGTGTCATCCTAGACCTGGCTGGGGGTCACTATTATTACCCTCTAACTCTGCTAACAAAAATGCTTCTTAATCTACGACAGTATAAAACAGATTTTTTGGAGGATTAACAGTGTTTTTCTCCCGACCGAATAGTTCTCATGCTTAATACTTAATCTCTCGCAGCAGCCAAATAGCGTCGCACAGCATAGAGGGCTTCAACAGTACCAATCGTGATCAGAAACTCTTTCGGTGATAGACCAGCAAACAGCGAATTTTGGTTGGGAGTGTTAAACCACTGCTTCCCGATGTCCATACGATCAGAGGGTGCAACAATCTTTAATGCTTTATAGATACCAAGCAGAAGGCTGAAACGCTCCATAGTATCTCTACTTAGTTCTACCGGCTCATCAGCTAGCGCTTTCTTCTTCCATTCTTGAAAGGTACGTTTTTTAATACCTCCTAGAAGTTGAATCTGCTCATCTAAACTTAAGCCCCATTCTTCATCTCTTCGCATGGTATCGAACCAGCGCAATGCTGCACTTGCATGCGCCGGAGTGGTTGCTTTTAAGGGAGAGAGGGTTTGATACATCGCATCAGTACTCATGTGATTTACCATCCTATTAATGGCTGTAGATACAACGATAGCGCACCAACCCGAAAAGCACTATATTGCTCGCGGCTAAAAAGAGAGCTGGTCCTCGCTTTACTCCCTGAAATTGATTTTAAAAAGAACATGACGGCTTAGATTACTCTCATTTGGGACATCGCGGTGGTAAAATTCATAGCCATCAGTGTCCATTCCAATTCTACGCATAACCGCTTGCGATCTCTCATTAATTTTGGCGGTAAATGAAACAACAGAATCCAAACCTAATATAACTGACGCGTACTCTAGTACAGCATTTGCCGCCTCTGTAGCATATCCTTTACCCCAGTGAGAGTGAGCCAACCTCCAACCTATCTCAACACAAGGCGCAAAAGGCAAAGTCTGCTTAACGTTATTCAATCCAACAAATCCGATGAAGTCTGCGCTATTTTTTACTTCAACGGCCCAAAATCCCCATCCGTTAGTTTTGATTTTATTTCGTATCACCCCAGCTAGTTGATCACTTTCCGCTCTCTGCAATACGCTTGGGAAAAATTCCATCACACAAGGATCACAATTCAAATCAGAAAATGGTTCTAAATCTGAGTCTTTCCAATCTCTTAAGACTAATCTATCTGTTTCCATTACATTAATCTCGTAGAACGGTGTTAATCATTTACTTAATCACATTGCCGAATAGGGTGCCAACCCACAATTAGCTAACGGCCTAATTAGCCAATCACCGACTGATTATAAAAGTAGCTGGGTAAACAGTTTTCTAGCTTGATTTTGCCCAGTTCGGTTTTTTTGCCAAAAAAGTTTGTCGATCGTTGGTCTTCGGGAATTGCTTGGCTGGAATAGGGGTGTTTAAGAAATCACAGAGCGGCCCCCATCCATCACTTATTTTGTACATGAGCAACTGATTTCTCGGTACTAGCTTTTGTACTTTTGCAATGTGACGATTGTAAACATTGATACAGTGCTCTTTATCAGAGTATTTACTATCGAATACCTGTTCCAGAACCAAGCGTCTAGACATCCTAATTCTTTCTCTCGCCTCTGAGTTTGGGTTTCGCTCAGATGCGAGCATTGCTTTGAATATCGTAGCAGAAGCACTTTCAAACCACTCAGCAGGATCTCTCATCGTCAAGATTACTTTGGCTTCGGGATACCTATTGAATAACGATGGTAGAAAAGCAACCGATGGCCAATCTACAGTCGATTTGTAGTTTTTAAATAGTTTATTTACTTTTAGTTCACTACCGTAAATTGCATTGTTCCATAGAGGGGTACTAGGGATTTTCCCGCCATAGATTGCAATTCGCTCTGTAGGCCTTGCTATCCGCGACCTGTAGAAGGCTATTAATTTCAATCTCCCTCGGTTAGCTGTATCCTTCTTGGCTTTTTGGGTCAAGAAATGAGCAAAGGTAAACGCCTATCTATACTATCAGATGCAGAAATTGAAGAATTGTATTCGCCTCCCGTGTTCTCCGAATCAGATCGGCAGTTTTTCTTTACTCTTAACGACCGAGAATGGGAGATAATCAACCGGATTAGAGATCGCAAGCACCGAGTTGTTACCACCGTCTTGCTGGGATATTTCAAATCTAAGCCTATCCTGTTAAATCCCAGCTTCAAATCTATGCAGGCCGACCTATCATTTGTCTCTGAACTGTATTTTAAAGACCTGAAATACCGTCGATTTAGCCTGAAGGGTGACCAGAAATCACGATTATATGAACGCGTTCTGTCGTTACTTGGGGTTTCTAATTGGAATGATCTTGAACACCAGGCAGAGTTAGTTGCCCATCTACTTGAAAAAGCAAATAGCTGGGCGGCACCACGAGCTTTGTTTGATGCGGCGATTGAATATCTGGCCCACAACAAGATTGCCATTCCGGCTTACACACTCTACAGAAGCTCATCAGCCAGGTGCTGGGAAAATACCAGAAGGCTCTACACGAGCAAGTTAAAGCCGCATGCACTCAAGGCCTGGCGGTGATGCTCGCTGAGCTACTTTCCGGCGAGCATGCCTTTACCTTACAGCACTTGCGCCAGAGCGCTCGCAATTTTACCGGTACTGAACTGGACAAAGAACTTCAGGTCTTTCAACACCTTCAGCCGTGGATGGATGAGATTGCGCAAGTACAGGAACGTCTTGGGCTGTCGCAGATGAACCAACACTACTACGCCGGACGCGTGGATTACTACGGAGCCAAACTCAAACGGCAAACAACTCTTAATCAGCAGCTGTACCTCCTGAGCTACCTGCAAAACCGCCATCAACAGTGTCTGGAAAGGATCGCCGATGGCTTTATCCATCATGCGCGACAAGTCAAAGCTCGCGCCAAGGCGATGTCCAAAGAACAGGTCTATCAAGATTGGCAGAAAGCCGCTCGAAATGTTGGCAAAGCCGCAGATGTACTGCAGCTGTTTTTGGATGAAGAAATTGCACCCGATACTCACTTCCAGTCGGTTCAAGAAGAAGCATTCAAGGTTCTGAATGCCAAAGATCTCACCTCTGTCTGTCGCTACTTGAGCAATCAAAAACAGTCTGCTGACGAGGCCTATTGGCAGCACCTGGACGAAGAGTCCACGTTACGCACTGGCTTGCTACGATCATTGTTCTGCTGTTTACGCATTGAAGGTGCGGATCAAACACAACGACTGGCGCGAGTGCTAGATCAAGCCCGGTTGGATCTATTGGCTCAGCAGGAGCTCAGTCATGCCAGTCTGGATCAGCGCTTGCCACAAAAACACATACGCCCAGTGTTGTTGAATAAAGACGGTAGCCTCAACAAAGCCCGCTATGAATGGTACCTCTACCTGCAGATACCCGATCGATTGCAGGGTCAGCTGTTAATGCCAGACGTCATTAAATACCGGGCTTTGGATGCGGATCTGCTTAAGACCCAAAGTTGGAAACAAGACAAGCAACGCCTGTTGGATTCCACCGCACAGGAGAAGTTGATGGCCGATCCGATACAGCTCATCCCTAGCATGGCCACCGAGCTGAATCTGCGCCTGCACGAGGTCAGCCACTATCTGGAAAAGACCGACAACCGAGACATCATCCTAAGAAATAAAGGTGGCAAGCGCTACTGGCGACTGCCTACGGCGAGTAAAAAGCACTTAGTTAATAATCCGTTCTTTGGACAGATGCGTTCGGTA
>JBFKSL010000427.1:0-4268 GCA_041626995.1 Ketobacter sp.
AGGCTGGCACCTGTAACACAGAGCCCCCAACCAACCAAAAAATGCAGTAAACCGCAATAAAAGAGAACCAAAAACCAATGCTCATACAGACCAATGGATCAAGCAACAACACCAGTAAAAAGGCAGCGGCTAAACCAAACCAAAGCTGACGCGCCCTTCCAAACCAAGTAAGAACCACATACACAGCGAGCATAATCAGTGCTCGCTGTGTAGGAATAGCAAAACCAGCCAAAGCGGCATAAAAAGTTGCAACGGCCAAAGCCACCGCCCCCGCCGCAGTCGAAGCCGGTTTGCGCTGATTAAACCAAAGCCAACGTTTAAATATAGGCTTACAGAACACCATGACAATCCAAGCCACCAAACCAAGATGCAGCCCAGAGATAGCCACCAAGTGAGTGGTACCGGTTCTATTGAACAGATTCCAATGCGCGTCATTCATCAAAGAACGGTCACCGCTCACCAAGGCCAACAGTATGGGATATGGAGACAGGGATTCTCCTTTATACTCATCGTCCAAGCGCTTAATGTGGCGATTCAGCCGGGTACGAACTTGGTCTAAGTTGAAATTTGATGTTGCTATCAGTTCGGGCGTGGATCTGGGAGTAACTTTGAATTTCGCCACCACGTGCTGACTTTTTAACCAGCGCTCTATATCAATTACCGCATCATCTTTTTTGGAAACAACGGCCTTAGCCTCCACCTGAAGTCGCCAGGTTTGGCCAGGTGTAAACTGAACCTGTTCCTTGGCCACCGACACTAAGGCATAACGTATCCAAAACGGTATCCTGGATCGAACAAGGTCACAGGAGTCAGGCTGGCTGCCCAAACATTGAATTTCTACCCTTGCCTGATTTTGTTGGTAAAACTGACGGGGAATATCCGTTACTGTGCCCGTAAGATAGAGGCTCTGCCCTTCAGCTATAGGCAGCCACTGAAAATGTTGATTTGCCAGCAACCCCCACTGTGCCCCAAACGCAATCAAACTCGCCAGCGTTAAGAACTTGGCAATCAAGCTGGTGGGCACCCTCCACCACCACGCTATACAGGCAAGCCCAAGCAAAATTGTTAAGGAACATAACCACCAGGATGCCAGCCCGGATAAAAACAACACCGCTGCCACAATACTGACCGGAAGGGCTAGGATAATCATCTAGTCTTGTGTTCCCTTTGTGGGCATAATAGCTTCGCTTTAATTAGATTCAGGTTGTTCTCGGCATTGAAAAATATCTTTAAAAAGTACATGCCTCACCCGCATACCATTACGGAGAACCGTTGGCTAGCCAAACTGGGGCCTAGAATCAAAGACCCAAATTTATGGCACCTGAATCGACGATCAGTCTCCATTGGCATCGCAATTGGCGTATTTTGCGCATTTATTCCCGGTCCCATCCAAATTTTCGTAGCCGTATTTATGTGTTTTTGGGCTAGAGGTAACCTGCCTCTGTCCATCGCATCCACCTGGATCAGCAACCCCCTCACCTACATACCTATTTACTACTTTTGCTATGAAGTGGGTGTATGGTTTTTAGGGCCTCCCACCGGACCTGATGGCAACCCCGTCAAAGTAAGCGTGAAAGGTATTGACGATTTGCATAGGCTGGCAGATCAGCTGATGAGTTTCGGCTGGGATGTCATTGGCACTCTATTGTTTGGCTGTACCGTTGTGGGAATCGTCTGCTCTTTGGCAAGCTTTGTAAGCATACGATTACTGTGGCGGCTGCACGTCTATAGAGCCTTAACCCGTCGTAGAGAAAGACACAAGCAACTAAAAGAAAAGTAGTATTTTTAAGCGGTTTCCACCGAGGCGTCCATCAGCTGACCATCCTCCATTTTGACAATCCTATCGGCCTGGCTGGCCAAACCGAGATCATGGGTCACGATCAATAAAGACGTTTTTAAGCTTCGATTGAGCTCTTGCATTAAGGACTGCACTTCTTTGGCTGTGTGCACATCCAGATTGCCGGTGGGTTCATCTGCCATGACGCAGGCTGGCTGGGTCACCAGGGCTCGCGCAATGGCGACACGCTGACGTTCGCCGCCAGATAAATGAGCAGGTTTGTGGTTTAATCGATGGGACAGGCCTACACGATCCAGCATGGCTTCAGCTTGCTGGCGATAAGCTTTTAAGGAGCCCTTGCGCAGCATTAATGGCATGCATACGTTTTCCAGCGCCGTAAACTCTGGCAATAGATGATGAAACTGATATACAAATCCGATGTGCCGGTTTCGCATGGTACCTCTGGCCTTATCGCTTAACGCGCTAAAGTCATTGCCCAATATAGAAACGGAACCAGAAGTTGGTGTATCCAGCCCACTCAACATATGCAGCAAGGTGGTCTTACCCGAGCCGGAATTACCCACAATGGAAACAAACTCCCCTTCCTGCAGGCTGAAATTTACCGACTTTAATACTTCAACTTTGGCTGGGCCTTCATCAAACGATTTACACAGATCCTGGCATTGCAAAACCATTTTACTCATAACGCAATGCCTCCGCTGGCTCAACCTTGGATGCCCGCAACGCAGGATAAAGCGTCGCCAGGAAACTCATGGCAAAGCCCATACCGCTGACAAAAATCACGTTTTCCCAACGTAACTCAGAGGGAAGATAATTAACAAAATACTGCTCGAACAGTTTGCGATTCAGCACCTCTTCCATCCACAATGCAAAATCACTGATATTAAGCGCAACCGCTACACCCAGTGCAGTACCTGCCAGCGTACCAATCACACCAATAAAACAGCCTTGCACCATAAATACCGACATAATAGTTCTCGGTGAAGCACCCAAGGTGCGCAAAATGGCAATGTCGGCTTTCTTATCGGTCACCACCATCACCAGGCTGGATACAATATTGAAAGCGGCCACTGCCACAATCAGCAGCAGCAACAAAGCCATCATGGTTTTTTCCATTTTTATGGCTTGAAATAACGTGCCATGGGTGCGCGTCCAGTCGCTGGCATAAAACTGCCCATCCAGATCCGCCACAATTTCCCAAGCCACTTTACCTGCCACAAACAGATCATCCAGCTTCAGGCGAATGCCTTCCACCTTACCTTTCATTCGGGCCAACTTGGCAGCATCTTCTATATGAATGAAGCCCACCATGCCGTCCAACTCAGCGCCCACTCGGAACACACCCGCCAGGGTAAAACGCTTAAATCGAGGAATCACACCTGCGGGCGTAACCGCAGCTTCTGGCAGAACCAAGGTAACCTTATCACCAATGGCCAAACCTAATTTTCGGGCCAGCGCGCTACCTAAAATGATATTGAAAGAACCGGGTTGCAGTTCCTGCAAACTCCCTGCCTTCAGATGGTCTGAGACAATAGAAACCTTATCTTCAAAATCGGGCTCAATGCCGCTGACAAAGGCACTATCCACCACGCCTTTGTTACTGAGCAAACCCTGCAATTGAATATAGGGTGCCGCACCAGTGACATGAGGGTTTTGTTCTGCCTTGCTTGCATAGGCTTGCCAATCTTCAAATGGCTTATAGCCGACAATACTGGCCTGGGGAACCATGCCCAAAATACGGCGCTGGAGCTCTCGGTCAAAACCGTTCATTACCGACAGCACAACTATCAGCACGGTGACACCCAGGGCCAAGCCAATTATGGAGGTCATGGAGATAAAGGAAATAAAGTGGTTACGGCGCTTAGCGCGGGTGTAACGTAACCCTATAAATAACGATACAGGTCTAAACATGGGCGCATTAAAACACAGACATGGCGAGTTAGACCACTGTAATCTATAGTGGTTTCCGATTTCTGATACACTTTATTAAAACAAAGCCAAAAACAGTCGAGGCAAGGGCGTGAACGATATAGAACGAAGGGATTTTTATCGTATTGAGGATCGAGTACATCTGATGCATAAGCCCATCGAGAAGCATCTGATTTCTGACGACCCCTACGGTGAACAATACGACATTCCGCGCCAAGCACTGCTAATCAGTCAATTACAGGCCATCGATAACGAAAGTCGCGACCTGCTACGCCAAGTAGGTGATTACAACCGCCCTCTGGGCAGCTATTTGCGTTACCTGGAAGACAAGATCGATCTCATTGCCAAATATGTGGTCAGTCACGATAAGAGTCTGAGCCAAAAGGTTTCTGTTAATCTCAGCGAAGGGGGTATTTCTTTCTATAATTCCGGCCCTGTTGAGATCGACAGCTACATGCATCTGATCATGATTTTGTTCCCAAACTATGTCAGTATCGCTGCCTTGGGAGTGGTTAAGACCTGTGAAAAAATTGACGATCAG
>JBFKSL010000428.1:0-4266 GCA_041626995.1 Ketobacter sp.
CTGTAGTAGAGTGGCCAAAATGACCGCGAGCGCACAGCTATTTGTCTGCTTTTGCACGACTACTTATGGCGCGTGATCCAAATCAGTAGACTGGCTAAATCAGCGATCAATTAGAGAGGAAATAGCCGTGATTAGAGGAATACACCACGTTGCTGTGCACGTTTACAATTTGGAAAAGATGATTCAGTTTTACCAAGATGCCTTTGGTTTTGAGGTGGTGGGTGAGCCTTTCAGCTGGGAGAATGACGAATTTATTGATCGTATCGTATCCGTAAAGGGGTCTGCGGCAAAAGGCGCAATGTTGCAGGCGGGAACCTGTTATCTGGAATTGTTTGAATACGCTGAACCAAAACCGAATAACAGCACTGGGCTTGATCCATATGATAAGGGATATACACATTTTTGCGTGGATGTTACTGAGATTGAAGAGGAATTCACGCGTTTAAAAAGGATAGGTATGACCTTTCCTGAACCCGAACCCATTAACGTTGGGCATGTTAAAACTATTTATGGCCGTGATCCTGAAGGTAACTTAATAGAAATACAGGAAACAATCGATAGCAACTGCGATTTTCCCATTGATGGCCTTGCACCCCTAACTAAGAAGAAGTAAGCGTAGTTGAATTCCTCGATGAAAATAACTGAAGTGACTCTGGATGATAAATACGTTCAGTCAAATGGGCGTGTGTTTATGAATGCTAATCAAGCCTTGGTACGGTTACCTCTGGATCAGGCACGTAGAGATCGTGCCAATGGCGTAAAATCTGCGGGTTACATTTCAGGTTATCGAGGTTCGCCTCTGGGTGTGTATGATTCAGCTCTTTGGGGCGCACAAAAGCTGTTGGATGAACATAACATTGTTTTCCGACCCGGTTTGAATGAGGAGCTAGCGATCAGCGCCATTAGGGGGACTCAAGAGTTAAAGTGGTTTGGCAATTCTTATATCGATGGAATATTTGGCCTTTGGTATGGCAAAGGCATCGGTGTTGATCGTGCTTGTGAATCCATGAAGCTCGGCAATCTTGAAGGTGCAGCACAGCAGGGTGGCTTTTTAATCGTTGCAGGAGACGATCACGGTGGTAAGTCATCAGACAGTGCACATCAGTCTGAAAATACTTTAATGGCAGCCATGGTACCAATCCTATATCCAGCGAATATTAGCGAGATTATTGAGTATGGATTATTTGGTTGGGAAATGTCTCGCTTTAGCGGTTGTTATGTGGGTTTAAAAACAATTACCGACACATTGGATCTTTCAGCTTGCGTAGAACTACCCAATGCTTATGAGTCATTTATAAGGCCAGACGATGTGGTTATTCCAGAGCAAGGTTTAAACTTACGACCAAACCTCCCTCCGCTTGTGGAAGAAGAATGGTTAGTGAATTTTCGCCTACCGGCTGCTACAGCGTTTGCCAGAGCAAACCATATTGATAAGGTTGTGATTGACTCTGAACGTCGCAACTTATCAATTGTTAGCGCGGGAAAAGCGTATCTTGATGTAATGCAGGCATTAAAAGATTTAGGCTTGGGTGAGCGCAAATGCCAGGAGCTGGGTATTCGGCTTTATAAGCCTGGCTTGATTTGGCCCATGGACAAAACTGGTCTAAATCAATTTGCTCAAGGAAGTAGTGCGGTGTTAGTTGTTGAAGAAAAACGCCCTGTTATGGAGGATCAAGTTACTCGCCACTTATATAGTGTTTCCGAGCAACTTCGGCCCCAAATTGCTGGCAAAAATGATTTACACGGAAATACGTTACTACCTTCTATAGGTGAACTCACTGTTGCTAAAGTTAGACATGCGATCGTTGCATTACTGGATCAGTTAAATATAAAAGATGCTAATGTCACTAGTCGATTAAATCATTTTAAAACTCTTGAGCAGAATAGCTTAACTTTGGGCTCCAATACCAATAGACCTGCCTATTTCTGTTCTGGTTGCCCTCATAATACCAGTACCAGGTTACCTGAAGGTTCCAAGGCAATGGGCGGAATCGGTTGCCACGGACTAGCTGCAGTGGTGATGGATCGGGATACCATGCAATTTATGCCCATGGGACACGAAGGGTCACCATGGCTTTCTGTTTCACAGTTTGTTGATACGCCACATATGTTCCAAAACATGGGCGACGGAACTTACTCACACTCAGGTATATTGGCGATTCGTGCTGCAGTTGCCGCTAAAACAAATATCACTTTTAAAGTTTTATACAATGATGCGGTTGCCATGACCGGGGGGCAACCTGTTGAGCAACAAATAACGCCTGTAGACATGGTTAATCAGCTTTTAGCCGAAGGCGTAAAGCCGGTGTATTTGGTAAGTGACCAGCCAAAACAATATAAGAACGTTGCTTTGCCTAAAAATGCCACATTACTTCATCGGGACAAGTTAGATAGCTTACAAAGAAAGCTGCGTGAGATACACGGGGTAAGCGCCATTGTCTACGAGCAAACTTGCGCCACTGAAAAGAGGCGAAGACGAAAGCGTGGTTTGATGGATGATCCAGATAAGCGATTGTTTATTAATCCTGATGTGTGCGAAGGCTGTGGTGATTGTTCCGTGCAGTCAAACTGCATCAGTATCTCGCCACTTGAGACAGAATTTGGCCGAAAGCGTAAGATTGATCAGTCCACGTGCAACAAAGATTACAGTTGTGCAAAAGGATTTTGCCCTTCTTTTGTGACAGTAGAAGGGGCATCTATCGCGACACACATTAATAGCGATAATGAAAGGCTAAAGTCGCTGATTGCTGATCTTCCAGATCCATGTTTTAACCGTTTAGACGAATCTGGTTGTAACATACTTGTGGCTGGAATTGGAGGAACTGGAGTGTTAACCATTGGTGCGTTATTAGGTATGGCATCGCACCTTGATGGAAAAGGTTGCACTATTTTAGATATGACAGGAATGGCTCAAAAGGGTGGGGCAGTTACCAGTCATATTCGCATTGGGACAGGCCCTACGAAAATCTATACTTCACGTCTTAGCGAAGGCATGACAGATGTTCTGTTAGCTTGTGATTTAATTGTAGCATCAGGACAGCAGGTGTTAAAAACCTTTAAACCTGGGCATACACAAGCCATATTAAACACCGATGTGGCACCTACGGGAGACTTTCAAAATAATAAAGCCTTGGATCTAGGTGAGGCACGCTTACGTCGCTCTATCCTTCATGCGTTACAAGGTGGAGAATGCTATGACTTTCATGCCAGTAAAGTAGCTACCGAGTTAACTGGTGACAGTATAGGCACCAATATTCTTATGCTCGGATATGCGGCTCAAAAGGGACTAATTCCGCTGTCCATTAAATCTATCGAAGATGCAATTCAATTAAACGGCACTTTTGTACAAGGTAACCTGCGAACATTTTCGCTTGGGCGTTTAATGGCTCATGAGCCTAACGCGCTGAATCTTGAATTAAGCGATCGTATAGAAGTTCCTGCATTAGACACACTGCAGAAAGTAATAGATAGTCGATCAAGGTTGCTGACTGATTATCAAAGTCAAAAGTATGCGCAAGATTATCAGAACTTTATTAAGCTGGTACAGGATAAAGTGGAAAAGCTTCAACTGAATGGTGCAGAAGAGTTTATACGGCAGGTAGCTTTGACGCTGGCAAAGCTAATGGCTTATAAAGATGAATACGAAGTTGCCCGTTTGTATTCCAGCCTCGAATTTGTAGATCGTATTAAGCAACAATTCAGCGGTAATTATAGGGTACGGTTTAATTTGGCTCCTCCGATATTGCCTGGCCGCGATGTGGCTACGGGTCGCCCGAAAAAGCGCAGTTTTGGGCCTTGGATGTTGCATGTGTTTAAGTTTCTAAGTCGTTTGAAAATCATACGAGGAACAGCGTTTGACCCCTTCGGTTACATGTCTGAACGGAGAATGGAGCGTCGGCTTATTCATGAATACAAATATCTAATCGAAAATACCATAGGCCTCTTAAATGCCAATAATTTGGATGCGGGTATAAGGATTGCCTCTGCAGCTCAAGAGATAGCTGGTTATGGTCCAGTTAAACAACAATCGGTTCAACGCTACCGTAGTCAGCTAGAATCGCTTCTAGATGACTTTAATAACCCAATAGCGTCAAACAGTAAGATTAAAAAATTAAAGATTAATCAGGTTTAATATGGGTTTTTTTACCTGGCGTTAATTAATGACAGGAATTCATATCGTGTGGCCTGACTATCTCTAAAAGTGCCAAGCATGGCTGAGGTTTTCATTGAGGAATTCTGTTTTTCTACGCCGCGCATCATCATGCA
>JBFKSL010000429.1:0-4264 GCA_041626995.1 Ketobacter sp.
CGCCACGACGGGAGCTTCTCGAAAGCAGGGTATAGATACTGGGCTGTACCCGTGACATTGCGATGAAAGAGAGTTTCTACCGCGTCCCCAAAATGAGTGATCCACCTGTAACCAGGGGGCATTGCACACAGCCTGCTTTACTTAACGCCAGCCCAAATTCGAGCCGCGCATTATGGCAAATTTCCTGGGAAAACGCTAAACCTTTCCGCTTGCGGCTGATGTCTCCAGGGTGAGTTTTGCCACGTCGGTTGGATAATGATAGTGGCTTAACAGTTTGTTGGTGCTTACTACCCAGAGTAATCAAAGGCTTAACCGTTTGTTGATCAAGCCTTTTTAGCGTTTTTAGTGGTTGTGGGTGCTAGGCTGTTCGGTGCTGTTTTGCTGGAATAGCATGGCAATATCCACAGCGTCGAATTGGTAATGTTCATTGCAATATTGGCAGGTCACATCCACTTTGCCTTGCTCTTGCAGAAGGCTTTCCAAGTCATCCCGACCTAACTGAATCAGTGCGTCTGCAGTGCGTTGCCGTGAGCATGAACATTGGAAACAAACCGGCTCGCTGGGGAACAGGCTAACCTGCTCTTCGTGGAACAGGCGATACAGCAGGGTGGGGCAATCGAGATTCAACAGCTCATCGGCTGTAAGGGTATCCGCCAGGGCAGTAACGCGCTCCCATTCTTCTGCTCGCATTTGCGGATCGGTTTGTACTGCCTCGGAATCAGGCAGTACCTGAATCAGCAGTCCACCGGCGCGGTTGTTGCCGTGGTATAGCTGGATTTGAGTTTTTAATTGCTCGGAGCGTTGGAAGTAGTGCTCCAGGCATTGGGACAGATTGTCGCCGTCCAACGGGATAATGCCTTGGTAGCGCTCACCTTTATTTGGGGTGATGGTAATGGCCAGGGTGGCTTTCTGTAGTAGGGATTTAAAGTCCAGCCCGGTGGTGTCACCTTCCCAGCGAGCAATAGCTCGTAGCTGATGCAAGTGAGTGCATTCCACGCTTAGCAGATTGATGATGCCTTCTCCGCGAGCTTGAATAATCATGCTGCCTTCAAATTTGAGTGTGGCCGTGAGCAGTACGGCCGCCGCCATCATTTCCCCAAGTAGCGATTGAATTTCCAGAGGGTAATCGTGTTTGGCCAAGACTTCTTGATAGGCGCTTTCCAGTAGAGTCCACTGGCCGCGGATACCACTCTCGTTAATGACAAAGCGTTGGCTAATGTCGCTGTTTTCCATACTACTCGCTCTGTTGATGTCTGAGTTGAATAATCTGTCGTCGTTCTTTCTTGTTTGGGCGGTTGTCGCTTTTCGGGGCTGCGGCCCCCATGGATTTGCGTTGGGCCGCTTGCAGGGCACGCTTTTCCAGGCTCTCGGCGGTTTCTTCGTACAGTTCTGCAGCCATGGTGGCGTTGCCGCGCTTTTCGCTAAGGGCTTTTACAATAATGGTTTTTTCATCGAATCCCTGGCGCAGGCGTATGCTGGCACCCAAGGCCACTTCTTTGCTGGCTTTTACTCTATGGCCTTCATAGTGCACTTTGCCGCCTTCAATCATGTCTTTGGCGATGGATCGGGTTTTGTAAAAACGGGCTGCCCATAGCCATTTGTCTAAGCGGATTTTGCTGTTTGCTGTTTGGCCCATAAATCAGTTGTATCTGATGTAAAAGACCCATTATAAAGGGAATCTACCCTGTGTGCGCTAGTGGAGAGCTAATCAACATTGAAATTAGGTAATAAGAAAGGAGCTGCGTTTCTGTTGCTGGGGTGCGGCATTTTGGGTGTGTCGCATTGGCTTGGCGTGGCCGAGCAAAATGTACTAATTGAGGATAGCCCAATGCTCCGGGAGCAGTCTGAGGCTGCTGTTGGTTCGAGCCCTCATGCTTTATTGAATGGTGCAGTTTTGCCTGCTCAGTCTGCAAGCCAATCCAGTAAATCTTTGCAGGGCACCGAGGTGGATGGTGAAATTCAGTGGGATCAGCAGGGGAATCTGGTGCTGGATCGTGCTTTAAGGCGGGTGTTTGATTACTTCTTGGTGCTTTTGGGGGAAGAAGATCTGAGTAGAATTCGCTATCGTGTGCAGCAATTTGCGGCCCAGGGAGCAGAACCCTGGCAGCTGGAGCAGGTGATGGAGGTGTTTGATCAATACCTTCTATATAAGCAAGCACTGGATGAGATTCAAGAGCAGGATGGAACCTATGAATCCATGTTGGAAACCGTTCGCAGTAAGTATCAAGTGGCCCAAGCGGAGTTAGGCCCAGAAATTACTCAGGCATTTTTTGCTCAGGAGATGGCCTTTGATGATATGGCGTTAAGCTATATCGATGCACTTCGCCGAGGGCAGGCTCCCAGCCAGCAGCGTCAAACTGTGGAGACCCTGATGTCGGGGCAGCCTGCTATGTTGTCTGATCAGGTGTTGGCCAGCTCTTTGCCAAGCCAGGTTGCCCTGGAGGTTGTGCAGTTGCGTGAGCAGGGTGCCAGTGAGGCAGAAGTTTGGCAATTGCGGGAGCAAAGTTTGGGTGCGGAAGCAGCCGAGCGATTGGCACAATTGGATCAGCAGCGCGAGCAGTGGCAGCAACGCTACCAGGATTATCAAAAGCAACGACAAAGTTTGCACCAGCTTTATCCATCGGGGCTTGATGCGGAAGATGCCATTGCACAGTTGCAGCGAAGATTATTTTCAGAACGGGAAATTCGAAGGGTGCAGGCGCTGGATCGCATGAGTCTGGAGCAGTGATTTTTAGCTAAAAAAAGGGCGCCCGAAGGCGCCAAAGTATCGACTACACAAAACTTAAGAGCTACAAGCCAATCAATTTGAGTCGGTTTGCATGTTGGCGATACACAACGGCAGGATCGGTGTCTCGCCTGCTGTGCAAACCAAAAAGTTGATCTACCAAATCCATATGGTTCATTCGAAAATCATCTCGAATCACCGTACCCAAGTGGGCGGAGCAGGCTGCTACCAGTCCATCGTTGGGCTCATCTATCATGCGGGCACTTAGCATTAGGCCCCAGTCCAGCATATCTGCTAGGTGAGTAACCGGCTTGCTGCCGGCCCAGGAGAAATAATAAATGCCGCTTTCTCCAACTTGCTCGCCTTCGCCACAGTATTCAGTGGGCATGCCTTCAGGATAGATCTGGTTAAATGCCAGTGCTTTTTCGGTGGTGAGGGCATTAATTTCTTCAATGTAATCCTGGGGCAGCGGGTTGTCCGTCAATTGATTAATGATGTCTCCCCACTTTTGCATAACCGCCAGCATTTGGCGCGCACCGTCAGTGCCTTCCGCTAAATCAGCAGCTATTTTATCTGCTACGGGCGATCCCCAATTCACACCCCCTACACTGGTAACCGATGCCACATATTGGGGGTAAATAGCCGCCAGGTAGCGCGAGGTTGGGCTGCCATGACTATGGCCTATCAAATTCACTTTTTCTGCACCGCTACTGGCCAATATGGTTTCCACTTGCCTGGCCAGTTGTTCTCCCCGCAATTCGGTAGAGTTCAACGCTGATACTTGAACCACATATACTTCAGCGCCGCCACTGCGCAACTCTCTCGGGATGCTATACCAGCCACTGATGCCGAGTATGTCGTCATACATGGCCATACCGTGCACCAGAACGATGGGGTATTGCGTTTTGGTGTAGTTGTCAGCCTGGCTTGTGGTCGATACAAAAGCACAAAAAACAAACGTTAAATTGATCCATTGCTTCAACATGTCGATACGCTCGTTGTTATGATTATAGGGATGGTGTTTGTCGCTTCGACTAATAGTGAGTCATTATAGGGAAACGACTCAAAAAGACGAAAAGAGACTGCGGCCAAAGGACAAAAACACGCTTTTTTTGTCCCTTGAACCAGTATTGGGGAAAGTGTTTACTCTAAGAATGAGGAGGGTATATGGAACTGAAGCAGTCCAGACCGATAAACTCTTCGGTATCCATGCTGGATTGTTTGCTGTCTGGTTGTAGTACGCCCAAAGTGTAGGCAATGCCGGCATTCTTTGCGGAACGCAGTACGGCCAAACTGTCATCCACCAGCAAGGTATGCTTTTCGTCGTAATGCAGAACTTCTTTTAACCGGCTCCAAAAGTTTGGAGCTTCTTTAGGCAGGCCAAAATCATGGGAGCTGAACACTGCATCGAAATGGGCTTCCATGGGGATCTGCTGCAGTTTTAAATCCAGGCTGCCGCGATGGGCGTTGGTTACCAAGACTGCACGGCGGCCCGATGCTTTTACCTTCTCTAAAAACGTGATGGCATTGGGGCGCAAG
>JBFKSL010000430.1:0-4262 GCA_041626995.1 Ketobacter sp.
CAAAATAATTTTTTGTGGGTTTTCTGTGCTTAAAAGAAGTTCTACATCCTGGCAACCATCAGCGCTGGATATCCACTGTTTGGCGCCATTCATCATGCCTACAAACGCGTCCACATGTTCTTCTTTTACATTAAATTGAACCTGCATTCGAAAACTCATTTTGATTCCTTATATTTTCTATCCAAACACAAGATACTATCACAGCTGGAATCTGCTGAGGGAGGCTTGAACTAAGTATCTTTATTGTTCTGAAACCCCTTAGAGAGCAAAATAAGCGTCACTAAAAATTAAATGCAATCTGATTTTGTGGAGCATTTTTGGGTTCCATAAAACGTACACCAACACCAAGCAGCCGAACGGGGGACTTGCGCCGGTTGAAGGCTTCTTCGCACAGGCTTTTGTAGGTGTCTAAGGTGGGTACATCAATGCAGCGCTCCATGGTGGTAGTGCTGAAATCAGAAAACTTCAGCTTGATGAAGGCTTTTTTAATGGCGTTGTTTTGCTTTTTATTGAACAGGCGCTGCTTTAATTCGTCGTTTAACTGCGGCAGTTTGGAGTGGCAGCTGTTCAAATCAGGAAGATCAGTGGCATAGGTGTGCTCAACACTAAGCGATTTGCGAGTGGTTCGGGGTTTTACTTCGCGATCATCTTTGCCATGGGCGAGTCGATGCAGGTGGTCGCCAAAACTGCCTACCTTGTTAATAAATTCAAAACGTTCATATTGACGAATATCAGCACAGGTTTTAATGCCCATATTGTGCAGTCGTTGAGCTGTAACTTTTCCTACCCCATGTAATTTTTCTATAGGCAGCGCTTGGGTGAAGGCGTCCACTTCCTTGGGGGGGATCACTTTTAATCCATCGGGTTTGTTCCAGTCGCTGGCTATTTTTGCCAAAAACTTATTGGGGGCGACCCCTGCGGATACCGTAATGCCCGTTTGCATGCGAATTTGTTTGCGCATGGCCTCTGCCATACGAGTGGCGCTGCCTTTAAAGTGCAGCTGCTCACTGACATCCAGGTAGGCTTCATCCAACGATAGCGGTTCAATCAAATCCGTATATTGGCGGAAGATCTGATGGATTTGCATGGACACTGTTTTGTATTGGGTGAACCGGGGTGGCACGATAATCAGTTGCGGACACAGGCGTTTTGCGTAGGCAGAGGCCATGGCTGAGCGTACACCATATTGGCGTGCCTCATAATTGCAGGTGGAAATTACGCCACGGCGGCCAGGGTCGCCCCCCACGGCGATGGGGTGGTCACGTAGGCTGGGGTCATCCCGCATTTCTACGGCGGCATAAAAACAGTCGCAATCGATATGAATAATTTTTCGGTCCATGAGAAAAAACTTCAAAAAAGTTTTTGCGAAAGTGCAATGTTTAGTTTACTGTAAAGATATACAGTATCAAGCGGTTTTTATCATTCTCGACAATTTATAGATGGTTTGAATACCATTTTAACCACTCAAAGAGGTGCTGACATGGCCCTGGTAACTGACGCTATTCAAAATACAACTTCGTTTAAACCTGTTGGTTTGGCGGACATTTCTCTGGCCCATGCTCAGTTGATGCACTGGATTATTGAGTTTCACGAAAGCCAGGGGCAATGGCCTAACCGTGACCAGCTACAGCAGTCTGGGTTGAATGAGGTTGATTTGTTGAAGCAATTGCAGGGCTGGAATCTATTGGCTTGGAATGAAGATGAATGCCTGGTGGCGTTGGATCACTGGATTAATTTGCCCGTTGTGGGCTCGGTGGCTGCCGGCGTTCCTATAGAAGCTATTGAAAACCACCAGGGCCAGTTATCCATGCCGCTGAGCCTGTTTAAAGAGCGTCCTACCTATCTGCTAAGAGTGCGCGGCGATAGCATGAAAGATGTGGGCATCCTCGATGGTGATCTTATTGCTGTGCGTAAAACCGAAGATGTCAGTGAAGGTAAGATTATTGTGGCTCGGGTGGATAACGAGGTTACGGTAAAACGGCTTAAATTCAGTGGTGAGCAGGTTGCGTTGATGCCTGAAAACGAAAATTACTCTCCTATTATGGTGGCACCAGAAGATTTAACCATTGAGGGGTTATTTGTCGGTGTGATCCGGGGAGGGCGGTCGCTACATTAATTCGTTTCTCGCGCAGTAAAATCGACACCCATCAATTTTTACTGCCTTTTTGGCTGCAGTCCCACAACTGCAGCCTTTTTTTATTTTGATAGTATTAAAGAAAGTTCAGCGCCAAAGCTGCACCGCCACAAATTAGCGCTACAACTGAAATCATTTGAATCACGCCCATCTTACCACCCAGCTCTTGGTTGAGCTGTTCGGATACGGTTGCTTTCAAGTCTGACATTTCTTCTTGTGCCACATCCTGGGCTACGGAACGGCTGATATCCGTTGCGGCTTCCTTGGCAGCTTCACCCGCAGTGGCAGCAGCGGTAAATTGTGCAACTTTCTTTACTTCCTCAATGAGTTCAGGTGAGGGGCGGCGAGTGGCATCCAGCGCACTATCAATGGCGCTAAGGTTATTGGAAATCTGTGTGTCCACGTGATGGCTGAGTTCTGCATGACGCGTATCGATCAGCTCTCCAGCTACCGATTTGGCGATTTCAGTGCCTTTCTCTTTTATTTTCGCTTCTATGCGATTGTTAACTTCGTTGCGTAGTTCGTTAAGCGATCGATCTAGATCTTCTTTGATCTCTTTGCCCAGGTTTTCTTTAATGGAGTCAGATAGGGCTTTCTGGAAAGACTCAAATTTGTCTTCCAGAACTTTGCGTACGATGTTTTCCACTACGCGGGTGCTGATTCCCACGCTTTGTGGGGCAGCGGGTTTGGTCTCGGTTTTCCCTGCATCGGCTTTCGCTGCTGTGCTGGGATCTAGCCTGTTTAATATGGCGGCCAAGGTTGCCGCTGGGGCCGGCTTGGGCAGTATGGCATCGGCGCCGATTGCCAGGGCCTGCTGGGCGTAATCATTCCCTTCTTTTGAGGTGCACATTATGATGGGAATGTCTTTGGTGTCTGGGTTGGCTTTGATGGCTTTGGTGGCTTCGAAGCCGTCCATTCCTGGCATCAGGTGATCCATAAATATGATGTCAGGATTATTGGAGGATAAATAATTCAGTGCGTCGCCTGCAGATTCGGCGAAGTCAGTTTTGATATCTTGTTGTTGTAACAGCTTTTTTAACGAGAATCGTGCTGACTTGGAGTCATCCACCACTAACGCATGTTTTATCGACATGGGCACTTCTTCTTAAGATACTAGAGTTAACAGGTATACCGCGTCCGATTTACCTTTCCCTGAAGTTCAGTATATACAGAGATTCTGAATTTCACCGGAATTTTTGGCTTCTTCCCGGTTTTTTGATATAGGTTAAATTATTGTTAACTATGACAAACTTTACCAGCCTCAATGCATAGTTATTGCAGTTACAGCTGAATGCCTGGTCAAGAAACGGACTAATACTTTAATTGGGCCAAGAGAACAGTAGCCCAAGTGCGATAGTCAACGCGATTAGCAAGTGCCAATTTCCCATCCAGTTGATGGATTGGGGCCATGAGTTGGCACGAAACGGTTTGTGACTGGATAGTCGTTGCTCAACCTGGAGCAGAATATCATTTTTAAGTGCTCTGTGATCATCCTGAATATCTTGTAACAAAACATCCAGCTTTGAGGTCATTTGTTGACGTAACTCGAGATTAAGCTGATGAATTTTGCTGTCAGTGACGCTATGAATCAAGCTCGTTAAACTGTGGCTATTGTTACTGTGGGAAAGGTGTTGGTTTACCAGTTGTTGAATGTCTCTTTGCAGGTCACTTTTCAGTTTGTCCAGTTGATTTTCCACTACCTGGGGTAACTGCTCTTTTATATTTTCCATAACGTTATCGCAGTTTTTGGGTTCAAAAGGGTCACTATGAAGATGGCTCAGGGCGTAGCTGATATTGTGTCGCGTAGCGGGTTTGGGCAGCACCTCTCTGGCTCCACAAGCCAAGGCCTTTTGCCGATATTCAGGGTCGGTGTGGCAGGTGTACATGATAACCGGGATGTTTGCGGTATTGGGGTTGTTGCGTAAAGCAAGGACAGCATCCAATCCAGACATGCCTGGCATCGTGTGATCCATAAAAATCACATCTGGCGTATTGGATTCAAGATAGCTTAATGCCTGCGCTCCAGATGTGCTCTGATCCACTTGAGCACCTTGCTGTTCAAGCAGGTTCTTAAGCATGATTCTGGCGGATGGAGAATCATCCACAATTAAGGTTTGTAAAGCTGTCA
>JBFKSL010000431.1:0-4261 GCA_041626995.1 Ketobacter sp.
AGTAATGCCTGGTACAACTTGAAATTGAACCCCTTCTTCTGCCAGACGATCAATTTCCTCACCACCCCTACCAAAAATGAAGGGGTCGCCGCCTTTTAACCGGCATACACGCCGTCCTTGCTTGGCAAGATCCACAAGATATTGATTGATTTGCTCTTGAGGAACAGCATGATTACTGCGAGCCTTGCCCACATAAATACGTTCGGCATCCCTTCGCACTAGATCTAGGATTTCCTGACTAACCAAGCGATCATAAAGCACTACATCAGCTTGCTGCATCAAACGTAGGGCTCTGAAGGTGAGCAAATCAGGGTCACCGGGGCCAGCTCCCACTAAATACACTTCACCAGAGGGAGGGACAAAATCATCATTCTTAGAAAAGTGGTTTTGTAATAGTTTTTCCGCTTCTGGCTCTTTACCTGCAAATACAAACTCGGCGATTGGGCCAGATAACACTTTCTCCCAAAATCCACGACGCTGATTCACATCAGAAAATTTGGCCTTAGCTTCATCTCTAAACTTGCCAACCAGATTAGCTAAACGACCATAGCTTGCAGGAATTGTAGATTCCAATTTCGCTCGAATCATTCGCGCTAAAACAGGAGACTGGCCACCACTGGACACTGCAACCACAACAGGTGAGCGATCAATGATTGAGGGCAGTATAAAAGTACACAGATCAGGATTATCCACCACATTTACAGGCACATTCATCAATGTAGCCTGCTGTGAAACACTTTCATTAAGAGGTTGGTCATCTGTGGCGGCAATGACTAAGGTTTTACCTTGTATATCATTGTTAGCGAATGATCTAACTTCAGATTTTGAATCAGAATCCGTCTTAAGCAATTCCAACATCGCATCGGAAATATCGAGAGCAACGACGTGAACATGTGCTCCTGCCCGCATCAGCATTGCAGCCTTGCGAGTCGCCACTTCACCACCGCCCACAACTAAGCAGAGGCGACCTTTAAGATCATAGAAAATCGGCAAATAATCCATTACGCATCAACCTTTTGCTGGAATCACTTCAAGCCCATTCATATAGCCCTGCAATGCTGTTGGCACAACAATGCTGCCATCTGCCTGCTGGTAATTTTCCATTATAGCTACCAAGCAGCGACCTACTGCCAACCCGGAACCATTTAGGGTATGCAGCAACTCTGGTTTTTTGCTTCCCTGTGGGCGGTAACGTGCCTGCATACGTCGGGCCTGAAAATCTTCAAAGTTACTACAGGAAGATATTTCGCGGTATTTACTTTGCCCAGGCAACCAAACTTCAATATCGTAGGTTTTGGCGGAAGAAAAACCGATATCCCCTCCACACAAAGTCACTACACGATAAGGCAACGCCAGTTTCTGCAGAATTTTCTCTGCATGAGAAGTTAACTCTTCTAATGCCTGGTATGAATCTTCCGGCTTAACCAGTTGCACCATTTCCACTTTTTCAAACTGGTGCTGACGAATCATACCACGCACATCACGACCACCAGAACCCGCCTCACTGCGGAAACATGGGGTATGGCTGGTGAACTTTATAGGTAGATCGTCTTCCTTAAGAATTTCATCGCGGGCAATATTCGTTACGGGAACTTCAGCCGTGGGAATCAAATATAATTCACGGTCGCCGCGCAGTTTGTAAAGATCTTCTTCAAACTTAGGCAGTTGGCCTGTACCTTTTAAAGAATCAGGGTTCACCAAATAAGGCACATAAGCTTCGGTGTAGCCATGCTCTTCAGTATGGGTATCGAGCATTAGCTGAATCAGTGCGCGATGCATTCTAGCTATCGGTCCGTACATGACAGAAAAACGTGAACCGGAAATTTTAGCGGCCGTTTCGAAGTCCATACCACCCACCTTCTCACCCAGATCAACATGATCCAGAGGTTCAAAGTCGAAGCTTTTGGGCTCACCCCATTTACGTACTTCTACGTTGTCGTCTTCACTATCCCCGGCAGGCACTGATTGATGAGGAATATTGGGAATGCCCATTTGCAGATCGCGCAAGTTGGCCTGCAACTCGTTGAGCTGCTGCTCACACTCGGTCAACTTGGTGCCGAAACCTTCCACCTCCGCCAATATTGCTGAAGCATCTTCACCTTTGGCTTTGGCGATACCAATTTCTTTGGATTTACGCTTACGCTCCGCCTGTAGATTTTCAGTTTCGACCTGCAGGGATTTACGCTTCTCTTCTAGTTGTTGAATGGCTTGTACATCCAATTCGTAACCACGAATTTTAAGTTTAGTGGCCACTTGGTCCAGTTCGTTGCGCAGTAGTTTAGGATCTAACATTGTGTTGCGTTAACTCGTAAATCGATGGGTTGATGTTCGGGTGTTTAGGGGGCAATTGTACCCGAATAGAACGCGTTACACCCCTAAGTGGAGCAAATTAGAAGAGATTTTTTGCTAGCAATGTACCTAACCATACACCCAACAGGCACAGCAAGCAGCTTGACAATATATTAAGTGCAGCCCAGCCCAATTGCCCCTCCTCAACCAGGCGCATGGTTTCGAAGGAAAAGGTTGAGAAGGTAGTAAAGGCGCCCAAAAAGCCCACCAGAATCATGAGACGCATGGGCTCACGCAAATTGGTGGTAGAGAAAATAACAACAAAGAGCAGACCAAAGAGGAACGAACCCAAGACATTGACCACAAGAGTGCCGCTGGGAAAACTGGAGGTCGTTCGCTCAATAATCCATGTGGACATTCCAAAACGGCCCATGGCGCCCATGGCACCACCTAAAGCTACCCATAGAAATTGCGTCCAATGCATTAACGATCACCTGTGTTGGGTTTTGCAGAATAGCGATGCCATGCGCTTTGTTGATCCAAGGTTTTTAAATACTTTAGCTTTTCGCCAATCTTAATTTCCAACCCTCTAGGCACTGGCTGATACCATTGCTGGTTCTGAATCATTTCTGGTAAGTAGTTTTCCCCTGCGGCATAGGCTTCTGGGTAGTCATGGGCATAGCGGTATTCTTCACCGTAGCCTTGTTGCTTCATTAACTTGGTGGGAGCATTTCGAAGATGTACTGGCACTTCGTGGCTTGGATTTTCGCGAATATGCTGCCTGATTGCATTGAAAGCTTTATAAACAGCATTACTTTTCGGTGCAGATGCCATGTATGCCACTGCCTGAGCAATAGCCAATTCCCCTTCTGGGCTACCCAGGCGGGTTTGCGTATCCCAGGCATTAAGGGCAATTTGCAAAGCTCTGGGGTCGGCGTTGCCTATGTCTTCGCTCGCCATTCGTACCACTCGGCGAGCAATGTATAACGGGTCACAACCACCATCTAACATGCGAGCAAACCAATATAACGCACCATCGGGAGATGAGCCTCGCACCGCTTTATGCAGTGCTGATATTTGCTCGTAAAAAGCATCGCCGCCTTTATCAAAACGACGCAATTCCGTGCCTAGGGCCTGTTTGAGGATGCGCTCTGAAATTTCTGCAAGCTGCTCCGATCTGGCCAACTCCACACATAGCTCTAGTAAATTCAAACCACGACGCGCGTCACCATCAGCTGCCTCGGCCATGGTGGCAATCAGCTCATCCGCAACGGTGATGCCTTCAGCAGCAATGCCCTTTTCTGCATCCTGCGCGGCACGCTTTAATAACACCTTGAGGTCATCGGCAGTAATGCTATTGAGCACCACAACGCGGGCACGCGAAAGCAAGGCATTATTTAATTCGAAGGAAGGATTTTCTGTAGTGGCACCGATAAATATAAAGGTGCCATCTTCAATGTATGGCAGGAACGCATCCTGTTGAGATTTATTGAAGCGATGCACCTCGTCCACAAACAGAATGGTTTTGCGTCCGAAACGTTGCTGCTCTTTGGCTTGATCGATGGCAGCGCGTATTTCTTTTACACCACTAAGCACAGCAGAAACCGTTAGAAATTGAGCATCCACATAACTGGCCAGAATCATGGCCAAAGTGGTCTTACCCACCCCCGGTGGCCCCCATAAAATCATGGAGTGCACATGCCCTGCTTCGATGGATTTTCTTAGAGGCTGGTCTTCACCAAATACGTGCTGTTGGCCTACGTAATCTTCGAGCGTAGTAGGCCGCATTCGGGCAGCTAAGGGCTGCCAACTTTCTTCTTCTGGAAACAGTCCCCCACTCATGATTAGCCTTCTTCGATGATATCCACAGACTCATCCAATTTAAGCTCAAAAAGCTCCTTGTTGAGTGGCTTGTTCTTTAAACGGGTTTTGAATTCTATACGAGTCGTTTGTCCCAGGCTGTCTTCAAGAT
>JBFKSL010000432.1:0-4257 GCA_041626995.1 Ketobacter sp.
CATAGTGCTGGTTCGTGTTGGCGAAAATGCGCTCGAGGTTATCGACCGCGTAAAGGAGCGAATTGCAGAGCTAAAGCCCGGCCTGCCGGCGGGCGTCGAGATTCATGTTTCCTACGACCGCTCTAACCTTATCCTCCGCGCCATCGATACGCTCAAGGGTAAGCTCACTCAAGAAATGGCGATTGTCGCGCTGATATGTCTGCTCTTTCTTTTGCATTTACAGGATTACTCATTTTTAAACCTCAACCACCTAAATGTGTCTCGGGAACTCCGTCCCATTCTTCGTTCAACTCTCGTTCCTTAATCAGAACTTCCTTACGATCGGCCCAATGCACTAACTCAAATTGCCCTTGCTGGGTTTCCATCAAAGCCGTGCAATGTTCAACCCAATCACCATCATTGCAATACAGCACACCATTAAGGCGGCGCATGCCGCTGTGATGAATGTGTCCACAGATAAAACCATCGTATTTCAGTTCCTGGGCTTGGCGGGCAGCGATCCATTCAAACCGGCGAATAAACTGGCTTGCTTTTCCAATACGCTTTTTGATGTAGCCTGCCAAAGACCAATAAGGCAGTTTAAAGACACGACGGACGCCGTTTAAAAAAGTGTTCAAGCGCAGTAGCAGGCCGTGGGAAAAATCGCCTACCACATACCAAAACACACCGGCATGCATGGCACTATCAAACTCATCACCATGACTGACGAAGAAGCGCCTGCCGTCAGCACTATAATGTATCCGGTTTCGATGAACTTCAACCCCCGCCACAATTTGTCCTGCAAATTTTCGCATTAGGGCATCATGATTGCCGGGTATATAAATTACGCGAGTTCCTTGCCGTGCCATTTCTAAAACTTTCTCCACTACCTGCTCATGCTGTAGGGTGAAGCTGATTCGCTTGCGCATCTGAATCAAATCCACAATATCGCCAACCAAGTACAGGTATTCCGGTTTGTGGTTGTTTAAGAAGTCCAGCAAATATTGTGCCTGACACGCAGCAGTGCCCAAATGAACATCAGAAATAAAAATGGAGCGAACCGGGTTTGAGTACATATTCAACCTCTTCATACCCAGCAAGAGTAGAGACGGATTGGGGCGTTAATCTGACAGTTTGATTAAAAAATGATGACACCGAGCACCCCAGCGCCCCTCGACAAAATACGAACCGGCGCATACCATGCCATTATCTACAGCATAAGGAATCACTCCCCCATGAAGTCACTTTTCCGCTTGATATTATTAAGTTTCAGCCTGATTGTTTGCGCCTGCTCGGTTACCAGCATTGAAGAAAATTGGCGCGATAAAAGCTATCAACCCCCAGCACAGCATAAGGTGCTGGTGGTAGCTCTGGCCTCCCGTGAGGCGGTGCGCAAAATATTTGAAACCAGCATGGTGGCGGAACTGGAAAAGCAGGGCCTGTTGGCGATTCCTTCCCATCAATGGATTAGCGACGGTAGTAAACTCAACCGTGAATCATTACGCCCCCTGTTGAAGCAGAACAGCATCACAACGGTGCTTGCCACCAGCATCAAAGGTGTGGAAACAGCCCAGACCTACCAAGCACAAGATCAGGTAGGCCCCCAGGATAACCTGTTTCGTAATTTTGATACCTACATGACTTACAGTAGCAGTGGCCAACATGAAACAGGCTCTTACAATGTGCTAACGGAATACCTGCTGGAAACCAACCTGTTCAATACTAGCAATGAAAAATTGAGTTGGTCAGTAGTAACCCGCGCAAGTGAGATAAAAGATCTGAAGCAAACAGCGGCGGATGTATCTGCAAAGGTTGTGCAGCAAGCGAAGAAAGATAGCGTTTTCTAATCCGCAAAAAAAAGCACCTCACGTAGAGGTGCTTTTTGATTCAACCAATCATACATCGTTGAAAAGTTAGAACATACCTTCCAGTGCCATATGGCACACAATGCTGGCACCATAGCCCAGCGCAATTGCCCAAGTCCACTTAAGGTGGCCAAAGAAGGTGTACAAACCTTTGGACTGCCCCATCAACGCCACGCCTGCTGCAGAGCCTACCGACAGCAAGCTACCACCCACGCCAGCAGTTAACGTTACCAACAGCCACTGATCTACATTCATGTCAGGGTTCATGGTCAGAACAGCGAACATCACCGGAATGTTATCCACCAAGGCGGATAAAACTCCCACAAATATGTTAGCCGGTGTAGCACCCCAGCCTTCATACATGATATGAGAAACCTCAGCTAAGTAACCCAGCGTTCCCAAACCGCCCACACAGAAAATCACACCAAAGAAGAACAGTAAAGTATCCCACTCTGCTCTAGCCACTTTGTTAAAGATATTAAACTCCGCCGGGCCTTCTTCAGTATGTTGAGTGATTTTAATGTAATAAGAGAACAGCAATAGATAACTAAGCCCGGTCATCATGCCCAGGAATGGGGGCAAGTGCAGGAACTGCTCAAAGCTCACCGCCGTAGCAATGGTGCACAAGAACAATACGCAAATGCGCTTAGCGCCACGCTTCAGTTCCACACTGTCTTCAATGGGTTTCGGAGTAACATTAGGAACTGCGAAATGCATAATGGCAGCGGGCACTACAAAATTAACTACAGATGGCAAGAATAAAGCAAAGAACTCAGTAAACTGGGCCTTACCCGTCTGCCAAACCATCAACGTAGTGATATCACCAAATGGGCTGAAAGCACCACCTGCATTGGCAGCGACCACAATATTAACGAAAGCCAATGAAACAAAACGCGGGCTATCAGAACCAACCGCCATGACTACAGCGCCCATAATCAGGGCTGTGGTTAAGTTATCAGCGACTGGAGAAATGAAGAAGGCTAAGATGCCTGTGATCCAAAACAGAGACCGGAAGCTAAAGCCCTTTTGAACCAACACCGAACGCAGTTTTTCAAATACATTTCGCTCGGTTAGAGCGTTAATGTAGATCATGGCAGTGAGCAGGAACAAAAACAGCGCAGCATACTCAACCAGGTTGTGCTCCACCGCATGATCCAACAATTCGCGGCCACCTTCTTTACTAGAGGCAACCAATGCCACCAGCACCCAGATAACCCCGGCCCCCAATATAACCGGTTTAGACTTACGCATATGAATAAATTCTTCAGCAATAACAAAGGCATAGGCTAAAACAAACACAGCCACTGCGGTAATTGCCAAGGGGTGGGAAATCATGCTCAGATTGCCCGCAGCTAACACGGAACCCGATGCCAGCAACGTCAATACGAACACGCCAATATTTCGAACACTCATTATGCGTATCTCCTTCAAAATTTGGTGGCTATTGTAGCGGCATTGAAAAGGGATTCCATCTAAGAATTGTAGCCAATTACGACCTAAATCAAGGGATTCTTGAATGCAGTTAACCTGTGCTGGGCCTTTTGTAGCGTAAGTTGCCTTTCCTGCTCGGAAAGCTTTGACCAGGAAGTAATCTCTTTTAGGGTTCTACCGCAACCGATACAAACATCATCAGGATTTAGGCAGCAATTCCGCACGCATGGAGACAGGTTAGGATTGGAGGCAGGCTTATTGGTTCTGGCTGAACTCATATCTGCGATGCTCCAGGGAAGCCAATTGTAAATAATACTGAGTATATCGGCTTCCCTGTCAGAGGGCGAATATTGACGCTAATGTGAGCAGGCTACTGAATCCACACCTCTACCCGACGGTTGCGCTCTGCATTCAGGGATTTTGGATCAGCCACCGACACAGCATTACCCGCTACAGTAATCACCTTATTGCTCACTTTCTTATCCCGTAGCGCCCAGCGCACATTTTGAGCCCGTAACCGAGACAAGGCAGATTGGCTGACGTTTTTATGTGGATTGGAGTACCCCACCAGTGTGATTTTTCTATCCTGATTCACTGGAAGAGCCAAATAATCAGCAAGACGTTTAACGTCGTTAAGGGATTTATTATCCAGACGGGAAGAACCATCCACAAAGCGGATATTCAAGTTCATGCGATGCCATTCAGTCAAACGCGGATCATTCATGGAATCCATCGGCACTGCAAATAAAGATTGCGCCACATAACCTGAACCTTCAACCGCCGCCTGACCAGCATTGCTTTGTACAAACTGAATAAATTTGCTTACCGCTTCCGTGCGTTTCGGATTCGAAGCTGAATAAAAATACAGTCGGCGTGACAGTGGGTAATCTTCGGTAGCCACCGTCAATATAGAGGGCAGTAATGGCAACGCTACCCCATCAGACACCTTTAATGGCTTGGTGTTACCCACAGCAGGTAAGGC
>JBFKSL010000433.1:0-4220 GCA_041626995.1 Ketobacter sp.
CGTGCTTGCAGACTGGGCATGTTGGCAATGTCACAAGCACCGGACTTTAATTCTTCTGCCACAATCTTGTCGTGCATGTAGGATTTCATTTCCAGTTTGACACCCCATTCCAGAGCGGCAGTTTGATAATCTAATAACAACTGATGCTCTGGGCCGCCTTCGCCCATAAACATAAAGGCACACATCTTTACAGGAACAGGTGCAGCTGCTAGAGCAGTAGACAGAGATAATCCGGCACAAATGCCGACTAAAAGTTTCTTCATTATTGTTTTCATTGTATTTCCCTCTTAAAGCAAATCATCAATGTCCATGGTGTCATCTGGTACGGTTTTGTCATCCCAGAATGTGCCGAATTTTCCGAAAGGCGTGCGTTGGCCTGTATTGGCTGTCCACAGCTTGTCGGAAATTAAACGTAAGCCGCGAGTGGCCATTTCATCCAAAAGGTTTAATTCAGGATTGGCGGGATACTCTTGTTTCATGGCAACGTGTTTACGGATTATGTCTTTAATGGAATCCTCGTCGCCTTGAGTCATGTACATGGTGGCTTCAATCATATGAACCATACGCACGCCAGCTTCTTCACCTTTCCGAGCCGCCAGACTTAATCGCTCCATGCCAAGCTTAACGGCATGGTCTTCTTGGCCCAGTTTGGCTTTGCTAATCTCGACCACCGCTAGTACCGCATTGGGAATACCCCAAAACCGATCGCTATCAACGCACTCTAAACCGGAAAGGGCTTTTGGCATGACATCTAAAGGTACGCCGGCAGAACCGGCTACGGCTAAGTCCATTTGTACGGCCTGTAAGCCACCAAACATCCCAAACAAATAGGCCATTTCTTCGTTGCGATCACTAAAGTCGGGGCAGTTATTGTTATCGGGATTGCCGAAGTAGCGCACTGCAGCTTGGTATCCAAAGTACTGGCGTTGTGCGGCTAGTTTAGTCCAGCGTTTTTGCATGGTGCGGGCATCTTGTGCGGTCGGCACGTCGTTGTTGTGCATGGCACGAAGAAAGCGTAATTCTTCTTCTTTGGCTTTTTCGTCAGCACACATGCCTGACGCCAATGTCACCATGGGAATCATCGGATCAATGTTGGGGCCCAGTGGAAAGGTCATGGCGGCCATGCCTTCGCCCATGGCGCACATCACGTCAGTATCATTGGATGCCATAAACCAAGGGCTGATATATTCGTTGCCAAACGAAACCATGCCACTGGCGGCCATGTCGCGAACGGAGCAGCCGCTGATATAGATTGCTATCGTGGTGACCGTGAGAACGCTGGCCCATTTTTTTAATGCCATTGCGCTACCTTCCTCTGTTGTTTTTGTTTTCGTAATTAGGAACCGTTTACGCTTTTGCCAACAAAGCAACATGGGCAGAGGCTTCCTCAACACCCCAAAACCCACCTACATTGCATTGCAGACCCAGGCGCGCATTGTCCACCTGGCGTGCACCGGCTTCCCCCCGTAATTGTTTGGTTAATTCATAAAGTTGTGCAATTCCGGTGGCTGCAATGGGGTGGCCGCGGGATTCCAAACCGCCGGAGGGGTTTACAGGAATACGACCGCCAATTTGGGTGGCACCACTTAACGCCAGTTCGCCACCTCTGCCGATATCACATAAACCTAGGTTTTCAGTTTCTAATAATTCACCCACAGCGGTGGCGTCGTGCAGTTCAACAACGTCAACATCATCCGGGCCAAGGCTGCATCGCTCATATAGTTTTTGCGCGATGCGAGTAACAATATGGTTGTGCTGATCTTCCAGCGAGCGTTCCTGTGCTGCACCTACCACGCTGCCTAACACTCTTATGGCTCTGGATTTATCAATAGCCAAAGATGAAAGTCTTTCACCGCTACATAGAATAATGGCAGCTGCACCATCGCTAATAGGAGAGCACATAGGCAAGGTGAGAGGGTAGGTTATCGGTGGCGCCGCGAGTACTTCTTCAATGGAATAGGGCGTTTGAAATTGTGCTTTTGGATTATGTACAGAATGCTGATGGTTTTTGGCACAAATGGCTGCCACTTGCTCTTGGGTAATGTCGTGATCTTTACAGTGTTGAATAAATTCTGCTTTGTAGACCGCCATAAAAGGACTATATGGCTTGCTGGATTCGCTTTCAGCAGGAATGGGGTAATCTCCGATCATGCTGGTAAAAATACCCATTTGCCAATCCATGCGGGAAATATCCAATGCACTATTAAACGCATTAAACATTTTTTCCTTGTCGGTGCTGACCATTTTCTCCGCGCCCACTGCCATAACAATGTCTGTTTGCCCAGAAAGAATGCTACGTACGGCTTGATTGAAAGCCATGCTGCCACTGGCACAGCCGCTTTCTAAATTAAATACCGGTGCGCCGCCGAAGCCTTGCTCTAAAAATACGGAATGGCCGCGAATCATATGTTGGCCTTCCATGTAGCCCTGTATGCAATTACCGAAGTAGATTTCTTCGATCTGATCGCGAGTCAAATGACTATCAGTGAGGGCTTCGTTAACCGCATCGGCAGATAGCTGTTTAATACTTTTATCTAGGCGTCGACCAAAATGGGTCATGCCAACACCAATTATGTAGATATCCCTCACCCCTTAATACCCTTTAAACTCGGGTTTGCGCTTTTCCAAAAATGCGTTGATCCCCTCTTGGTAATCGTAAGAGCGGAATTGGTCTCGACAGGCTAAGCGTTCATCCCGTAGTGAATCCGCAGCGGTTTTGTCCAAAGCTTCATTAGCAACTCGTTTGGCGCGAGCAAGGCCGATGGGGCTTTTTTCTGAAATACGGTTGGCCACTTTGTTTACTGTGTCCACCAGCTGTTCGTCCTCCACCACATCGTTTAATAATCCGTAGGGTTTTAACGCTTCCGCAGGAAGAAATTCACCGGTGAAGATTAAGTATTTCGCAATGGGTAGGGGAAGTAAGCGTGGCATAATAGCTGCGCCGCCACCGCCGGGCACAATACCGTAGTTGCAATGGGCGTCACCGATTTTTGCGCTTTTCGCCGCGTAAATTAAATCGCAACACATCATTAATTCCATTCCACCAGCTAGAGCTAAGCCATTCACGGCAGCGATAACGGGTTTGGGATAAGTTCGTAACCGGTCGAGTAAATCCGCCACGCGATCTAATATGTCCGGCTCACCCGGATCGCACTTCGACGCCAAACTTTTTAAATCTGCGCCCGCACTAAATGACCGCTCTGTACCAGTGATAACCAGTACGCGAATTTCCGGGTTATGCTCCAATGCATCTAGTTCCGCCAGCATGGCATCCACCAGGTCGAAACTGAGGGAATTCATGGCATTGGCCCGGTTCATGGTTAACCAGGCGGTTTGGTTATGCAGGCTTTTCAGCAGAACAGATTGGCTCATGTTTGGGTCTTGTGATTTATTGTTTAAGTATCAATGGCTTGTGCCTATGAGAGGGGTTCTAGCCTATGTTTTTGGGCGCAGCTTTCCTATCGCAAACAAGGTATTTCAATGCCCCTGCAATGTCCTAGTCCACTTGGACGATGGGTTGCTGGGGGCTTCTCCGCATAATGTTTTTACGCCATAAAAACACATAAATTTGAGAATTTCGTAATGCTTGAGTTAACGCAGGATCAGAAAAATTTACAGGCTACCGTGCGCGAGTGGGCGCAGTCTGAATTGGCACCCATTGCCTACGAATTAGACCAAAAAGCAGAGTTTCCCACCGATCTATATTTAAAAATGAATAAGGACATTGGTGTATGTTCCATTCCGTTTAAAGAAGAGTTTGGTGGTTTGGGGCTAGGGATTTTTGAGATGTCTCTGGCGATCGAAGAGTTAGCCCGTGCAGATCAAACTTTTGCGCTTTCTGTGATGGTGGCGGTGGCCACGGGGTTAACTTTGCAAAAATTCGGTAGCGATTTTCATCGACAGGAATATCTGCCTGGAATCGTTGCAGGTACTGCGGTGGGATCCATTGCCGGAACCGAGCCACAAGCCGGATCTTGGACGGCTGGTTTTACTACCCGTGCTGACAAAACGGGTGGCAAGTGGTCAATCAGTGGTGAAAAAGCGTTTATAACCAACTCTGGAACCGACATTACCGCATACAACTTGGTTGGTGCTGTAACCAGTCCTAAAGATGCAGAAAGAACTAAGATGAGTTTGTTTTTGGTGCCAGCGGGTACGCCGGGTGTCACCATTGGAAAATCCTACGATAAGTTGGGCTGGCGTTCTTCTGATACCCATCC
>JBFKSL010000434.1:0-4212 GCA_041626995.1 Ketobacter sp.
GCCGATGCTGTTCCAGCCCCATTGATCAACAATGTATGGGGCAAGCGCGAGCGTGATAGCGGTACCTGCATTGCCTGCCCCAAAAATGCCCAGAGCGGTTCCCTGACGATTGCGTTCAAACCAGTCGGTGACATAGTTGATGCCAAAAGTGAAGGACGTGCCGCTAATGCCAATCCATAACCCCAAGAGCATATGCTCAAACAAGGTTTCCATCATAGGTAGTAGGAATAAAGAGGGAACCACTAATGCCATTTGCGCGGCGTAGAGGTATTTGGGATTGTAGCGATCAGCTAAAAAGCCCGCAGGCAAGCGCAACACTGCTCCGGTCAACATTGGAGAAGCAAATAATAATCCAAGTTCCACAGCACTGAGGGAGTAGGTTTCTTGAAGGTCGAGAGCCAACACTGCGTAAAGTACCCAAACGGAGAAATTTGCGCCAAAGGCACAGGTGGCCATCATCAGGGCACGATTTGCGCCAGGAAAAAGTACACTGTTACTCATAACACCACTATTATTATCCTCTATATGGTCAATGTATCAAAACCCAGTGGAATGGTGGCTTCTATGCCCCTTTGAAGTCACTGGGGGTAGTGGAAGCTTGTTTTAATACTCCATAATAGGTAGGTTGGCTGATATATCAACGGCTTCAGTTGTGTTGGCTGTGTTCTATGGGGGTAGATGAGGCTTACCTATTCGGTTGTGATACATAAGGCTGTTGATTCAAATCAAAAAAAGATTAGCGATACGGGACCAAACTTTACTCAACTTAATTGCTGTGCGGAGGCTGTATGTCTGTTGATGCGAAAATAAACCTTTTGGATTTCAAAGATCCAAAAATTAAAACGCTCCACATTACCTGGTTTGCGTTTTTCCTGACGTTTGTTGTCTGGTTTAACCATGCGCCGTTATTGGTGTATATGAAAGAAACCTTCGACATGACAAGCCAACAGGTGAAGGCGTTAATGATTCTGAACGTTGCCTTGACCATACCCGCGCGTATTGTGATTGGTATATTGGTGGACAAGTTTGGCCCCAGAAAAGTTTACAGCTCACTGTTGGTGATCTCTTCCTTTATCTGTATAGCCTTTGCATTTGCTCAAACTTATCAACAGCTTGCGTTATTGCGCTTCCTGATGGGTTTCGTGGGCGCTGGATTTGTTATCGGCATTCGCATGGTGGGTGAGTGGTTTCCTCATAAAACCGTAGGCGTGGCTGAAGGTATTTATGGTGGTTGGGGTAATTTCGGTTCTGCCGCTGCGGCAATGACTTTACCCACTTTGGCTTTGCTCTTTGGCGGAGAGAACGGCTGGCGCTATGCTCTGGGTACTACCGGTGTATTGGCTGGATTATACGGTGTGTTCTATTTCATGGTAGCGAAGAACACACCCAAAGGGTCTACTTACTTCAAGCCTAAGAAATCGGGTGGTCTGGAAGTGACGAGTTGGGGTGATTTCTACTTCTACTTAGCCATGAACATTCCTATGTATCTAGCTTTGGCTGTTTTGGCGTGGAAATTGTCTCCTTCCGGTGTGGCTTTGTTAAGCGAGCAGGCGATGTACATTATCTGGGGTGTGTTACTTGCTTTGATGGTCTTTCAGATTTCACAAATTTGGAAGGTTAATGCTGAGCATTTGCGTGATGGCGTTGCTGAGCATGATAAATACAAGTTCAAACAAGTGGCTATATTGGATTGGTCTTACTTTGTAACCTTCGGTTCTGAGCTTGCCGTTGTTTCCATGCTGCCTTTGTTCTTCCTGGAAACCTTCTCTGGTCTGGACCCTGTTAAAGCTGGTCTGTTGGGTTCTGGTTTTGCCTTTATGAACTTGGTGGCTCGCCCTACTGGTGGATGGCTGTCTGATAAAATCGGTCGCCGTAAAGCGATGATGGTTTTGATTGGTGGCTTAGCTTGCGGATACTTTGTGCTTAGTATGATCACGCCAACCTGGTGGATTCCTCTTGCGGTAATCGCCACTATGGCTTGCTCGTTCTTCGTGCAAGCTGGTGAAGGTGCAGTATTTGCAATCGTACCTTTGATCAAGCGCCGCATGACCGGGCAAATCGCTGGCATGGCAGGTGCTTATGGCAATGTAGGTGCGGTAACGTATCTGACCGTATTAAGTTTCGTTGATTACAGCACCTTCTTCATGGTGATTGGCGCCTCAGCTCTGGTAGTGTTCTTCATTGCAATGATGTTGGATGAGCCCAAAGGGCAAATCTCTGAAGTAATGCCTGACGGTACTGTGCAAATGATCGATGTAGGCTGATCGTGGCATCAGACAAGTTGATTATAGATGCGGCCTGCAAGTCAATTGCAGGCCGCAAATCCATTAACGAAGATAATGCAGGTGTGCGTCTACCAGAAGACGACTTTTTACTGCAGAACAAAGGGGTAGCATTGGTTGTAGCAGATGGCGTGTCATCTGCAGAAGCCGGCCAGGAGGCCAGTAAAACAGCCGTTGCCCGCTTTATTGAAGATTATTACAAAACACCGGAAACTTGGTCAGTTGGCCATGCCGGCGAAAAAATTCTTACCACTCTAAACCTCCATCTTTATCGTAAAAGCCACGAGTTTATTACCGAAGGGAAAGGCTACCTTACCACTTTTAGTTCGGTGATATTCAAAGGGCGAACGGCTCATTTTTTTCATATTGGTGATAGTCGGATATTCCATCTTTTTAAAAATGATGATGGACAGCTGAAGATTCAGCAACTTACTAAAGATCACACTGCATTTATCGAGCAGAATCGTGCCATTTTGGCCCGTGCTGTGGGCATGGATAGCCGAATCAATATCGATTATGGCCGTCAACCAGTGAATGAGGGGGATCGCCTGTTGCTCACCAGTGATGGTGTTCATGATTTTATGAAAGAAGAGCAATTACTGGAATTGCTTAGTAGTTCAGGCAGCGCCGAAGAGTTATGTGAGCGCATTGTAGAGCAGGCACATAACAATGACAGCGATGATAATATTTCTGCTGTGGTGGCAAAAATAGAAAGCCTGCCAGAAGAAAGTCTGGATGATTACAGTATTAAGTTAACCCGTTTGCCGTTTCCACCAGAGTTGTCGGTGGGCATGAAGGTGGATGGCTATCGGGTTAAAAAAGTGATATTTGAATCGGCTCGCAGTCAGATGTATCTGGTGGAAGATGAAGAGACTGGTGCAGAATACGCCATGAAAACTCCGTCCAGAAACTACGAAGACGATATCAGTTATATAGATCGCTTTATTCAGGAAGAATGGATTGGCAGTCGCATTAGCAGTGATAATGTGGTTAAGATCATTCATTCCAAACGTAAAAAGAGTTGCTTGTATTATTTGATGGAATATATCGAAGGCATTGGCTTGAATAAGTGGATCGAAGACAACCAACCACCAAGTCCAAAGCGCGCCATTGCCATCGTGAAACAAATTGCAGCGGGTTTGCAGGCGTTTCATAACAATGAAGCGATTCATCAGGATCTGCGCCCTGCGAATATTATGATTACCGAGAATGAACGAGCCATTATTGTGGATTTTGGATCGGTTTATGTAGCGGGTCTGGCGGAATTGCAGCGGCCGTTAGAGCATATCGGTGCTTTGGGTACAGCCAGCTACTCTGATCCTTTGTATTTAATGGGTAAAAACCCCGGAGTGCAGGGGGATGTGTATGCGCTGGCCACTGTAACCTATGAAATGTTTACCGGGCAGCTACCCTATGGTCAGGAAATCGAAGAGTGCAGAACAGCGTTCGATTATGATCGTTTGCGGTATCGAGAGGCCTCGCGTTTTAATCCGGTGATCCCTATTTGGTTTGATGGCGCGTTGAAAAAGGGCGTGGATTTCGATCTAGAAAACCGCTATAGCCATCTAGGTGCCTTGATGAAGGATCTCACCAATCCGAATCCTGAATTTCTGCGCGAAGACCCTGTGGTGCAAAAGCAGGCCAGCAGCTTAATGTTTTGGAAAATGTTGTCGGGGTTTTGGTTCTTTACTTTTCTTTTGTTGGTATATTTATTTAGTCAAACAGGTAATTAATTTGCCTATTGTCTCCTTTGGCACGTTCTAACAAGAAATGTTTCACTCCTTTTTTCCCTATTTGTATGTCGCCTGGTGCTAGGAAAACGTCACCTGCGGCTCTTTAATCTCCATATCTAGCTCAGTAGTCTAAACCTCTACTATATTCGTTGTGAGTATTAAGAAGGGGTAAGTTCATGACCGCCAATATTAACTCC
>JBFKSL010000435.1:0-4200 GCA_041626995.1 Ketobacter sp.
TCCAGGAATAGCCAATTTCTAAGCTGCGATGTTCCGGTCTTATAGACAAATAGCGGCTGCTGCCAGCAACTTCCCCGCTCTTTGTATCAATAATGGCAAAGCTTACGTGGTTGCCTGTTTCCAATAAATGGTGTGCTTGTTCAATCCATTGTCGTGTGTCTTGTAATGATTGCAGGCAGGGGCGTGGCATGTACAACCAGTCTTCAGCTTCTTGTCCAATTTGGAACAATCCTTGGCAGTGAACAGTGTTAAGAGGTTCTAATCGAACACCGTATCCTTCTAGTGTTACTGGTTCTAAGTTGAGCATAGTAATACCCCTAGTTAAATCGACGCAAAACACAACGCCGTTATTGCTCATCGGGTTCAATGAGTCAATAACGGCGTTCTAGTGTATTGGGGTTAGTGTATCTTACTATCCGTTAGATTTCTGCACTGGGCGGTACCAGTGAGCCCACCAAGCAAATGCGGCTACGCCTCGGGTTTGTATCCACACTTTACCTTCACCACTGAAGCGGCAGACAAAGCCTTCGCCTGAGAAGAACAAGGATTTATAGCCACCCACTTTGGTGATGTTGTAATCCAAGCCGTCGGTAAAGGCAACGATATTGCCTGTGTCCACTACGTAATCGCCTTTAACATCGATTTCAATTAGGGCGCCGTAAGTGTTAAACCACAAATCGCCGGTGCCTTGTGCTCGAATCAAAAACAGGCTCTCGCCGGAGAAGAAGCCTTTGGTTAAGCCCTGCCATTTGGATTCCACAGCTACACCCATGGTGGATGCCACAAAGGCGGAGTTTTGCAAATAGATGGTGTCATCATTTAAATAAACGTGGGTCATATCCCCTGGTGAGCCGGGAGCAATACCAATTTCAGAAGGACCACCTTCGGCAGTGAATTCGTTAATGAAAATGGATTCACCACTGAGAAAGCGGCTAAAGCCTCCACCGAGTTTGGTTTTCATTTTTAGATTGGTATCCATGGTGGCCATGGAGGAGGCTTCCACTTTAAGGGTTTCGTCAGCAGGTATCTGCACCGTTAGAAAGGAATAGTCGGGGCGACCTTCTATAGTGAAATCCCAACCGGGGCCGCCTTCCTGTTTGGTTGCCTTAGGCGTATTTTGGCGTGGCGTTGGATTAGAGCCAGAGGTTTGGGCAACTGTTGGTTCTGGTGCAACAGGTGGAGCTGGTTCGGGCTCCCCTTGGGCAACAGGTGGTTCAATGCTGGCAAGCGCACCGATTTTTTCCAGCGCCTGTTTGAATTTTAGCGCTGTGGTTTCATCTACGCCTTTTTTGATAGCAACAGGCGCGGAGTTGAAAACTGCTTCGGCTTTTTGCTCATCCACTTTGGCCAGTTTGGCGAAGGACGCGATCACGTCTTCACGCTTTGCATAAGGGCTGATCTCACCGGTTACTATTACGCTGTATGTTGTCATAGTGCCTCCTATGCGCGACGTGGTCGCAATCCGGTGGAAAGGGATTGACCAAAGCTGATGGGATTATGGGATTGACACCAAACGGTGCCCTGGCCAGTGAACTTACACACCAGCCCTTCGCCACCCAGCATGGAGTGAAACCAGCTTGAGCCTGCTTTGGTTATGCTGAAATCCAGGGTTTCGTTGAAGGCAACGATATGCCCGGTATCCACAATATATTCGCCATCAACTTCTATCGGATAAATGGCACCGAAAGAGGAAACAATCACTTTGCCTTTGCCGTTAAGATTTACCCAAAAAACACTTTCGCCGGACAATATGGATTTGAATCCTTGCCAGCCGAGGTCGATGTTAATGTCGTGTTCGCATGCTAGGAAAGAGCTGCCCTGAACGATCAGGCTGTCCTGATCCAGTTCCATTACTTCCATGTCGCCTGCCAGTGAGGTGCCTAACCACACTTCACCGGGGCCATCTTTGGGTTCAAAATGGTTTAAAAATAACGATTCACCGGCAATCATGCGTTTTAAAGCTTTTAAAATGCCACGGTTACCTTTTTTATGGGTGCTGGTAGTGATGTCCATATTGCCACTCATGGCAATCATTGCACCGGACTCTGCTGTGCATACTTCCCCTGGTTGCAGCATCACTTTAGCTGCGGTGTTGCCAGGGCGATTGATCAGTTCTATGTCCATGGTGTTAACTCCTGAAAACGCCTAAGGCAAACGAGGGTTGATCCAGCCGGTTAGGCCGCTAATGCTACGGGATTGAATGACAACTTTGCCTTTGCCTACCACGCGGGTTACCAAGCCTTCTCCGCCAAACAGACTGGAAAAAATGCCGCCAGCCAGTTGTAGTTTCAGTTTGATGCTGGGTTCATAGGCCACCAAATGGCTGGTGTCGATAATGTATTCGCCATCGATATCGCGATCCAGCAGTGCACCGAAAGCACCGTAAAATACGGTTCCGGTTCCGCTTACGGCGATGCGAAATAAGCCTTCCCGAGCAATCCAGGAAATAAAGCCAGCAAACTTAACCCCCACTTTCACGCCATCCGTACAGGCTAGAAAAGCGCCGGGTTGCATGTAAAAGGTTTCGTTGTTCAGTTGCAGTTCTCTCACTTCCCCTGGAGTGGGTTGCACCACGGTCATTTTACGCGGGGTGTCAGTGGGGTTGCTGAAGTCATTAATAAAGAGGGTTTCACCGCCCAAAAACTTACGCATCAACCCCACAAAAAAGCCGCCGTTAAAGCGGGAACGAAGTTCGATGTTGGCATCCATACTGGACATGGCATCGGATTCTGTGGTGATGGCTTCACCGGGTTCAAGTTCCACATCCAAATAGGAAAAGGCAGGGCCGCCTTTAATTTCCGTTTTCATTTTTTTCGTCCTCTTCCTCTTGTGCTACAAATTGTTTGACGCGTTCCTGCAAGCGCAAAAACTCTTGGTTAAGGTCGCGTTTGCGTTGATGAGGTTGCTTTGCGATCTGTTTCTGCAAAGTTTCGATACGGTCTTTTGTGGCGGGGTGGGTGCTTAGAAACTGCATGGTGCTTTTTACAGTATCGCTATCGTAATCACCGGCCATTTCTTCCAGCTGTTCTTGTTCCTGTTCCATTAATTTTTCAAAAAACGTTACCAGGCCTTCTGGGTTGATTTGAGCTGCGTAAAGTAACTCTAAGCCTTTTTCATCCGCTTCGGTTTCAAAACTACGGGAATAGCTTTGATTAATTAAGAATGGGGCGGCATCTGCCAGCATGGCGAGAATACCGGTCATATCACCCAGCACAGCATTTATGGTGATGTAAATGCCTGCGGTGCCGATAATGGAGCGTATGCTGTGCTGTTCCGTTACGTGGGAAATTTCGTGGGCTACGACGCCTAATAATTCTTCGGCGGACTCAGCTTTAAGAATCAACCCGCTGTTAATCACAATATAGCCGCCGGGCAAAGCAAAGGCATTCACTACGTCGTCGCCGCTGATATGAAAACGATATTCAAAACGGTCATCGTTCAGGGCATTCAGTAAAGGCTCGATTAGCGGGTTGAGCAGTTCTTCTGCATCTTCCTGCTCCATAAATTCCTGGCCCATTTGGTATTGGGCGAAAGCCGTTTCCCCCAACTTTTCTTCCCATTCCGGCGGAACATGTTCTGCTACTGTGCCGGTAATGCTGTCCATTTTTAGAATAATGGACAGGGGAATAGCGACGATAAGTAACGCCACCAAAGCAAAGATGCTCCAGGATAAGCGCTTTTTATTCTTCACCTGATTGATTTGCTGTTGTACCAGTGGATCATTTTGCAGAACAGGATTCTTCAAAATGGACAAGTCGCTGGTGTAGAGGCTCCAGTCTGGCTCAGATGGATGCTTGATAAACAGCAGGCGGTCGCTGGCGCCGCCTAGAGAGAATTGCGCATTACTTAAGGAAAAGCGTACCTGGCCCTGATCATTTTGAAAATGCACGTAGCTGTCGGTCAGGGTTAGCTGACCCGAAGCACGGCCTTTATTGAATGACTTATGAAAGGCATGGGCCGAATAAGAGGCGTTCGTCATCATATTCAGAAAACAGTTTAGAAACGGAGATTTTAGTTATCCTTTAATTCTAAACCGTTATCTGAACATGTAAACGTAAACCCTTTAATTTGTAGTAGGTTGTGAAAGGGTTGGCAGGGGGCGTATCAGGCTGCGGGTAATGTATTCCAGGCGTTGGCTGCGCACTTCTTTGGGTAGCTCTGTGTCGGTGAAAACCTGCACTACAGCGCGCCATTGGGTCA
>JBFKSL010000436.1:0-4199 GCA_041626995.1 Ketobacter sp.
CCAGCTGGGTAAGATAGCTGCTCTAACTGTAATTGCGACAAGCCAATACCGGTTTTTAATTGGGGTTGCACCTGGAGTTGCAACTGCACTAAATCCAAACCCAGCACCGTTTCCGTTACAGTGTGCTCCACCTGAATGCGTGGGTTGGCTTCAATAAAAACAAATTGCAATTGGCTATTGCTTTCATACAGCAAAAATTCAAATGTACCCAAACCAACATACTGAGCTTTGTTGGCCATAGACAGGGCCGCGTCATAAAGTTTTTGACGCAACTCTGGCGATAAACTGGGGCTGGGCGCAATTTCCAATACTTTTTGATGACGGCGTTGCAAAGTGCATTCACGCTCAAACAAGTGCACGCAATCTTTTCCATCACCTAGCACTTGCACTTCAATATGACGCGCATTGGGAGCCCATTGCTCCACATAAAGGGACCCATCACCAAAGGCCGTTTGCGCTTCCGACTGGCAGCGCTGATAGGCGGCTTCAATATCCTGCCTTTCATGCACAACACGCATACCACGCCCACCACCACCAGCAATGGCTTTGATCACCATTGCAGAACCTTCAGGCAAAGTATCATAAAATTCCGTCGCCTGCGCTAAAGTGACCTGCTGATCCACCCCTCTCAATACTGGCACACCGCACTGCTGGGCCAAAGCCCGCGCCTGGGCTTTGTCTCCGAACAAATTGAGCGTCTCTGCATTGGGGCCAATAAAGGCTAACCCTGCGTCTTCACAAGCTTTGGCAAATTGCGCATTCTCACTAAGGAAGCCATAACCCGGGTGTACACCATCACAATGATGCTCTGAGGCTATATGCACAATACGATCAATATCGAGATATACAGCAGGGCCGCTGCCTGCCAAAGGCACCGCCACATCGGCCTGCAATGCATGCAAGGCATGGCTATCGTCTTCAGCGTAAATGGCTACGGAACGCCACCCCATTTCCGCAAGGGTACGAATAATGCGCGCAGCAATTTCACCACGGTTGGCAACAAGAATGGTTTTAGGAGAGGAATCCAATGGTTGATGAGACATAATGCGGTTTCCAGTGTTGCATACGAAAACCGCTATTAAATCAGAATTTCTTCTCTAACATCAAAATACTATTGTGTTCTTGGATCTTTACGTACTCTAAATAGGTCATTCCAAGCAGCACTTCGGTAGGATGGGTACCTTCAATCACCACAGCACCCACATTGCTCACCGCAATTTCCCCCACCTTAACGGTATCCAGCTTGACAGACCAACTGCGGGCGATACCACTGGCGGTGGAAACTCGAGACTCTGTTCCCTGCATTTTGTATAGAATCCCCAAACGGCGAGCTTCCATTTCATTCATGGCAACGCTGGTAGCCCCGGTATCCACCAGAAAAGTAATAGGCAGGCCGTTAATACTGCCGTTCACCTTATATTGGTTATTTTTTTTCTTAATAACCACCTGAGTTACATCGGCCTTTTGGTAAGTTCCACCAATGGCCATGTGCAGGGTTAAATTATGCTGTTTTCCGTCAATTTCCACCAAGGCGCTACGGGAAGTAGCCGTCACCAGTTTCACGCCAGACTCATGGCTTTTACCGTTTTTCAGCATGACCTGCTGACCATTGATATTCAGGACGGCAGCCCCTTTGAATAGCCCTTCAACTCGAACTTGAGGAGAAGCAAACCCCGAAGAGCTAGCGACAATACAGCTCAGCAGAGCCAGAACCAAACGCAATTTCATCAAAATTCCTTTGCATTTCTACAGTATCCATTTGATATGCAAAGAAGTTTCCTTTGCACCCCAACCCGCCGCAGATCATCCAAAATCGGTTACGCCGATATTGTAGGTTCCCCAACCATAAATCTGCTTTGACGATCCTCGCAATTATAATGCGGGGAAGAAAAGAAAACCGTTAAGAAATGAAAGCGCCAAACCAATCAAGGTTAGCTAAGGTTAACCACCTAATTTGCTCGATGTTTTTTTAACTGACTTAGCAAGGATTTGGGCAATTGCTTAAACACCAGCTGCTCTCTTTCCGCATCGAATTCCACCTGCTCACCCAGAAGGCTTGCTGCAAACTGAATACTCATTTCTTTGCTGCGACCATTAAAACGCACATACTTTCTCAATTGCGTTTTATCAGGAATGAGCTCTTGCTTAGGTTGCTCCTGCTGTTCATGCACAAAACGTTGAAATTGTTCTGGCTCATGCTCATCCAAATAATAGGACAGCTCTTTGTACACCACAGGCTCGCCCAATTTATCCTGATCCATGCAATACTCAACCACTTTTTCGCGGTATTGTTTGCTTTCTTCCTCAGGCAGGTTCTCAGCGTATGCTTCCACAATATTTAAAAATTCAGAAGTGTCCTGGCTTACGTTTACTGTATCCGTAAACGCCACCCACTGATGCATAATATCCTGCAAAGCTCGGTCGCCACGATTTTTTGAAATGGTGAGATACTTCTCCGATAGCTGTTGTTCCCACTGCTCTAAATTAATGCGGCAGGAAAACCCCACATGGGAAAGATCGGCATATTCCGTTTTGGAAATTTCCAATTGATTGTTAATCAACAAACCCACTTGATGTTGCAGCTGCACCATATAAAACCACTTGGCATCGGCGCTGTCTTCCTGCCAAAACAACAAATGACCATGAAATTCAAACTCGGTTTGATCGAGCATCAAGCTGAATTGTTCTGCCAATTTTTTAGTGAAACTGGAGAAAGGCATTTGCCCTTTGCGATAATCCCTTAACCACGCAGGAAAAGGATTATCCGCTTGCTCAGGATCAAACATGCCATAACGTTTTGAGGTTTTGGTGCTAAACACCTGCTTCAATTCAGTCAGTAATTGGCTGGCGGTATCATCTAGCTCAATCGTATTATCACGATAGATAAGTTTACCGGGTTGATCTGGTTGTTTTCGCTCAAGCTGGTGGGCAATAAATTCAACTACAGGCATCGTATCATTTCACAAACTGGATTCTTAACGTTTAAATTCAACCAACTCTTCAATTGGCTCTCGACCCACCACTGTTTTATTGGCCGCCACTGAAGGGTCTTCATAACCGAAACTGATGCCCAATAAAATATTGATTTGGTCATCAATTTCAAATGCTTCACGCACAATATCAGGGTAGTAACGCATAGTTCCCTGAGGGCAACAACTGACACCGTAAGCGGTCATGGCCAGCATCAGGTTTTGCATATACATGCCCACATCGATAGCTACCGAAGCACCAAAAACCTTATCCATACCGATAAACACCACATGAGGAGCATCGAACATTTGGAAGTTACGCAGGCTTGCTCGTGCACGGCCCTCCTTATCACCCCGCTCTATGCCCATATTGCTGTACAGCTCCATGGCACAATCCACCTGACGCTTACGGTATTCACCAGAAAAGGTGTCCGGGTATTCATAGTCAGAATTAAACGGTACCCCCTGCATCACCTTGTCGACCATTTTATCCCGTATGGAATTTTTCAACTCACCAGAGGCCACATACACATGCCAGGGCTGGATATTGCAGTTGGAAGGTGCCTGCTGAGCCAGCTCAAAAATGGCGTTTAGGGTTTCCTGTGGCACCTCTTTATCAAGATAGCCACGAACAGAACGGCGTTGACGGATAGCATCTACTAACGTAATGGATTCAGCGGATTGGGACATTCTGCACCTCGATTGACCAAGCAGGCAGGCATCATACCTGAATCCACTGCCATTCGCCTATTGCTTTGCTGGTGAAATATCACCCAAAAACGCGCATTAGATTTTTACTATCAACTAAAAACAAACAATTAATTTTACCTATTTATGGTGCCTCCCCTATTATGACTCCTGTAGCAACAACATCACTGCCAACAAAACCAGGAGAGCAAAGATGACCAAGCACACATTGACCACATCCGCCGGCGCCCCGGTAGCCAACGATAACACCAGTATCAGCGTGGGTGCGCGCGGCCCTTTGACTTTCGACAACCACTACCTGTTTGAAAAGCTGGCCCACTTTAACCGCGAACGCATTCCCGAGCGGGTTGTGCATGCTCGTGGCTCCGGTGCCTACGGCACTTTCACCGTAAGTAAAAGTTTGAGCCAGTACACCATTGCGGACTTCTTGCAGAAGGAAGGCCAACAAACCGAAGTATTCGTTCGTTTCTCCACTGTAGGTGGCGGCCAGGACTCCAGTGATTACGCTCGTGATCCACGAGG
>JBFKSL010000437.1:0-4189 GCA_041626995.1 Ketobacter sp.
CTGTAAGCTTTGTTTGGAGAAAGGGAACAAACTGAAATGCACATCCTGCCCACAAATCGTCTTCTGTTGCGCGACCAGCAACCGCATCGATTAAAACAAAACTATCAGCATCGTAATAACACTGCTGCAAAGCCAACGAATACAAAGTTCTCAAATAACCAGCAAAGCCAACACCATGAGATTTGCACCACTGATGGATTGGCTCGAGTTCTTGATTTGATAAGCGCCAAGATTGGGCTACTACTTTACCTGAATTTCGCGCTTTTACTGCAACCGGCTCATAATCACTGATTTGATCACGCCAGAATTGTAATGTGTCACCCGTATCAGTTACATCCACACGTTTAGCAACCCAATCACTTGCATTTTGCAAGGGTTGCGAATGAACGGACTCACCCATATAAGCAGATATAGTTTGAGTGAAATGATTATACTTAGTTACACCATCTGAAACGGAGTGATGTGCTGCTGAAACAGCCCACGTAGAACCATCAACACAATCAATTAAATAATGTTTCCACAGCGGTTGTCCTTCAACCTGCCATGACTGCAGAGTTAACGACTCCAATTGCTCAACAACGCTTTCTTCCGATAATGCTTCTCCCTGCCAGGTGATCCTTTCTAAAATTGCATCATCACTTTTGACGATCAGCTGATATAAGGAATTAAGGCCAGGATAATCACAAGTGACAACCCGACTGCGCAGAAACGGATTGGCTTGATTTACCTTTTGCAGCGCAACCTTCCAGCGTTCTTGATCCACATTAAATGGCATTCTAACCGCATAACCAATACTGTTTCTTGTGGTCTCTGGTTCTCTTAGCGAGTCCAAACAAAAGTCCCGCTGCATCGGTGCAAGCGGAAATACAGCATCGATCTCCTGACCAATATCAAACAAATTTATCAGCTGATCTTGAGACAACAAAGATAGTGACTCAATACGATGATTTATATTTTCACTCATTTGGGTTAACACAGTTTCCAAATGCAGCAAAAATCGATTGATAGTTTCTGAATCGAATAAATCAGTGTTGTATTCCAGCATGCCAGTAATGAAGTTACCGTCATCCACCAACATTAGAGTGAGATCTAATCGAGCAGCTACCAGTTCGATAGGCATAGGCTCAATTTCTAAACCACCTAGGGTAGCTTTTTTAGCAGTGCCTTCATCGGAAGTTAAGGAAAAGGCCACCTGATAGATTGGCGCGAAACTTAAATTTCGCGCCACATTAAGTTCTTCTACAATGGCCTCAAAGGGAAGATCCTGATGACTTTGGGCACCCAACACGTTCTCTTTAATTTGCTTTATTAACTCAGAAACAGTTGGATTACCATCTAGTTTAGAACGTATAACTAAGGTATTCACAAAAAAACCGATGAGGTTTTCCACCTCGGGACGGGTACGCCCTGCGACAGGCATACCAACACAAACATCCGCCTGTTTAGCCCATTTCGACAGTACAATGTTATAGGCCGTCATTAATACTATATACAATGTAGTATCAAACTCGCGGGCAAGCTTGCGAAGGTTTTTTGAAAGCTCAGCAGAAATCGTAACATCAGCAGTTGAGCCGTTTAGTGTTTGTAACGCCGGTCTGGCGCGATCAAACGGTAATGCTAATTGTTCCGCTGCCCCTCCTAACCGCTTTCTCCAATAGGAAAGTTGTCGGTCAAGCTCATTCCCCTGCAGCCACTCTCTTTGCCAGCAAGAATAGTCGCCGTATTGTATCTCCAGCTCCGGTAGTGGCGCTTTCATACCCATGCGCTGAGAAGCATAGAGGGCAGATATTTCGCGCACAAAGATCCCCATAGACCAACCATCGGTAATAATGTGGTGCATGGTGACGATCAGGCCGTGCTTGTTGTCGTCCAGTTTGTAGAGCTTAGCGCGGATCAACGGTCCTTTTTCAAGATCAAAAGATTTACGTACTTCACGTTCCACCCGCGAGGTAACCTCAGCATTCCTTTCGGCCTCAGGAACATCAAGGAGTGATTCAACTTCAATATGAAAACCAGATGCTTCCTTGACCACTTGAAAAGGTCGATCGGAATCGGTAACAAATACCGTGCGCAATGTTTCATGCCTTTGGATCAGCGCTGAAAAAGCATTCTCTAGCGCTTTGTAATCTAATATGCCTTTCAAATAAAGCGCGGCTGGGATATGAAAGGTACTGCTTCCTGGTGTTAATTGTTCAACGAACCACAGTCTTTGTTGAGCTTGAGAAAGCGGTATTGGTTTTGAACGATCCACTACCGGAATAGAACCAGATTTGCCTGCCTCAAGATTAGATTCATTTAAAAAATCTATAACGGACTGCTTGTTAGCTATTAACTCGGATTTTAAATCTGGAGTAAGCGCACCCTTAGGCGCTTTAAATTTAAGCTGCCCTTCTTCAACCCATAATTTGATGCCAGCGGCACCCATTTTGGCCATTAACTCATAGACCGTCATAATGAACCTTCCTCAAACTCCTCGTCATCCCACTCTTCTTCTATGCGAACATCTGCACTGGGTATTTGCATAGCGCTGATTATTTCGCCTAGCGCAGCAATGGTGGGTACTTCAAAAAGAGTGCGCAATGGCAACTCAATATTCAATTTTTGTTTTATGCGTGCAGCCACCTTATTAATTAATAGTGAATGCCCCCCCAAATCGAAAAAGTCATCATATATGCCTACTCGATCCAGCTCTAACACGTCTTTCCAAATTTCAATTAATTGGTTTTCAGTTTCGTTTCGACCATCCACATACTCGGTAGTAACAAAATCCGATTGAGATGGCTCGGGTAAAGCGCGCTTATCCACTTTGCCGTTTGGCGTAATGGGCAGTCTATTCAGCAAAACAAAGGCACTGGGCACCATATAGGGCGGCAGATTTTGTCTTAGCCGTGACTTGAGTTCTGCTACCTCCAACACAATACTCATATCTTCCTTCTGACAATAAGCCACTAGCTGCTTAGTGCCATCATCCAGAATTCGTACCACGACAGAGCTATCCGCAATACCGGGCAATAGATTTATGGCCGTTTCAATTTCACCAAGTTCAATTCGATAGCCACGTATTTTTACCTGATCGTCTATACGGCCTAAAATCTCAACTGAACCATCTTCCAAAATACGCCCCAAGTCACCCGTCTTGTATATACGTTTTTGCGGTTCAAAAGGATTGGGAATGAACACCTCAGAAGTAAGTTGTTCACGATTAATATATCCATTTGCCAAACCTAATCCACCAACATATATTTCACCCGGAACGCCAATTGGAACAGGTCTGAGATGCTCATCCAGAATATACAAGGTGCTGTTAGCAATGGGTTTACCGATAGGAATAGTCGTTGATCCTGGCTGTACCTCGGAAATTTCGTACCAGCTGGAAAACGTTGTGTTTTCAGTGGGGCCGTATACGTGCAATAAATGTTTTGGTTTGAACTGAGGCTGAAGAATACTGGCCACCTGATTAGGATCGCACGCTTCACCTCCAAACAGACAATAATCCAATTGGGAAAATACTTTGGCGTCCTGCTTTGTCAGCGCATTAAACAATGCGGTGGTCACAAATTGAATCGAGATCCTCTTGGTTTTTATAGCATTAGCAAAACGCTCGGGATCAAGTGTGATGTCTTTATCCAAGCCAATCAAAGTACCGCCATTTAACAATGCTCCCCATATTTCGAACGTAGCTGCGTCAAAAGATACATTAGATGCATGCCCCATTCGATGGCCCGGTTTTAGATCCACATAGTCAGTATTCAGTACCAATCGGCTTACTGCAATCTGAGGAACACAAACGCCTTTTGGCTTTCCTGTGGAGCCAGAGGTAAAAATCACATAGGCCAATGCCTCGCTACCGGCCTGAGTACGAATACCCAAATTCATATCAGGTTTCGATTGGCTCTTTGTTAGAATCGATTCAATACCCAGCAACTTGCAGTCAGGCTGATTTTGTAAAAATTCATATTGGGATAGTAATGTTTGCGATGTTAGCAACAGTGGAGCACAAACATCATTTAACATATGCTCTACCCGATCCTGGGGATAAGAAGGATCTATGGGAACGTATACAGCGCCAGCTTTTAATATGGCTAGCATGCCTTCCACCATGGCCAGTGAGCGTTCAAAGCTTAGCGCTACCATATCGGCTGGCTTTACTCCGTTCTCTATTAGCACACGTGCTAATTGGTTTGCTCGA
>JBFKSL010000438.1:0-4187 GCA_041626995.1 Ketobacter sp.
CGGAGTATATGCCATTTGGTCTGAGTCTGTGTGGATGCGCATGAATGGCTATGCTATTTCCATTTACGCCAGCTTTTTATTTGCAACTTTTTTTGTGCGTCACTTTTTAGATTTGCAAAAATATGGGGGTTGGCTGTTACGTATTAATACCCTGTTGATTTGGGCCTGGGGTATTACCATAGCAGATTTATTGATAGGCAGTAACGCGCTTCGCATCGTAGCAGAACTAACTGCTTCGGTTACTATTTTTATTGCCTGTTATACGGCGGTTTATTTATGGATTCAAGGTAATGTGTCGGCACGTTATTTTTGTATTGCATGGTCGTTCTTGATTATTTCAACTGCGTTCACACTTATGGTTTTGGAGGGCGTTATTCCTCATACTGCAATGACAGAATATGGCCAGATGGGTGGATTTGTGGCAGAAGTGTTAATGCTTTCCTTCGCTATGGCTGAGCGTATTAACCGCGAACGTTTATCCCGTGAAAAAGCTCAGGAAGACGCATTGCGTTTACAAGTGTTGATGGGCAACGAGCGCGAAGCGAAAATGGAAGCCCAGGAAGAGTTGCTGCAGGTACAAAGAAAAACCAATGCACAATTGGAGGAGCGGGTAAAAGAACGTACGCAAGAATTAGAGCGTACCATGACAAATTTAGAATTGGCTAATCGTGAACTGGCCAAGCTGAGTGTTACAGATCCTCTCACCAAAGTGCATAATCGTCGTTATTTTGATGAAATGCTGCACCGTGAAATTTTGCGATCACAAAGAAGCCAGCAACCTATGTCTTTAGTCTTGGTGGATATAGATCACTTTAAACAATTCAACGATACATATGGTCATTTAGTGGGGGATGATTGTTTGCGCTTGGTGGCCAGTGTGTTAAGTGATGTCGTTAGTCGGGCATCGGATTTGGTGGCACGCTATGGCGGAGAAGAGTTTGCCATTATCCTGCCTGATGCCAACGAACAGGAAGCCATGGCGGTGGCAGAGAAGATTCGTAAGGGTATTAGCGAGTTGCAGTTTATCTATCGTGGCAAGCGCATTCCCATTAGCGCCAGCTTTGGCATTGCTACCAAGCCCCCTACAATAAACGATAACTCTGTTACTTTTATTGAAGCCGCAGATAAAGCGTTATACGAAGCTAAGGAGCAAGGCCGCAACCGATGTGTTCAGGCGCGGTTTGCTGTTTGAAATTACGCAGATTGTTTGAATTGAGGTTTTCGATCGACCTGTTTGCTGCGTTGTTCTTGTGGTGCAATTAACATATTGCGAGAAACATAATTATTTACTCGGGCATTAATGCCGCTCATACCTGGAATACGATAATACATAAAAGTCGCACCACGATTAGCGGTAATATAAAAATTTATTCGCCGTTTCCATTGGCTGTGTTCGGGAATATTCAACCGGTCTGCTTTTTCCTTACCAAGGCACACTCGGCTGAATTCATGAATCATGGCTGGTGGTAAATTCAAAGCGACATCATTGGCTAGCCCATCCAAAGTGGTGCGCGACATTAGCTGATGTTCTTTACGAATAGTTTTATTGCGTTGGCTAAGTTGTGTATAAAGGCTGGCTTCCTGCTCAAGATTTTCGGTTAACAGATCTTCATCCACACCGTAAACATAAGCCGCATAACGCCAAAAGTGATGAATGGCTTGCTTGTCGTCTTCTTGCAAGGTTATACCCAACCGTTCCATTCCCTGGGTGGCAATGTAGCCGAATTCCAACATATCAAATGCCATATCCAGCTGGCTTAAGGGTGTGTCTTTATGATGCTCGGCCCAGTTACGAGCTAATAAACCTTTGCGCAACATGGCGTTGGATAAACGAACTTCCGACAAAGTACGATGACAATGGCCGCCCGGCTTGAGAGTGTTTGTTTGATCAACACTGTGAATGATTTGATTGGTTTCGTGCACTCTGCGTACCACTTCCTGATTCAAGTGGCCGCGCATAACCATCGCTAATAGGGCGCGGTTCTGGCAATAGCCTTCAATTAAGCTGCCGGTGAGGGTGGCAATGGAACGGGCATGGCTAAAGGTAGATTGCACTCTGCGTGCGTGTTCGATTTGCTGCCAGTCCACCCAGTTGGGTACACAATATAGATGATCGATCAGCTCTTGATAGATGCCGATCTCAGTTTTAGCCAGGTAGTGCACCTCATCCATCATGTTGGATGGGCGTCTACGATCTAAACGCAAAGCCACAATGTCGGCTAGAGGATCACCGGACGTTGACATGCGCTTAATTGAAAAGTCGCTCATCAGGGGTGCCCGCAAGAAGGAAGGCATTAACTACACCATTTAGTTATTGTTGTTGTATATTCATATTTTCTATTTTGTCTCACAACTGTATAACAGCTAATAAGCGTGACGCAACTCACGTTTTTGATATTGAGCAAGTTTTAGCGCGTTATTGTTGGATATGACGCTTGGTTTTTGTGGTTGCTGATGCTTGAGATGGGTTATCAGGCCAAAAATGCTTGGGGTAACGGCCACGCATTTCTTTTGCTACTTCATGATAACTCCCCTGCCAGAAACCAGGCAGATCCTGAGTGATTTGTAATGGGCGTTGAGCAGGGGACAGGCATTCCACCGTGATCCTATGGCCATTAGGCAATATGGGATGTTGAGTCAAACCATAGAATTCCTGTACGCGTGCGCGCAGAATCGGCCCCTGTTGCTCATGATAATCAATGACTTGGTTGCGTCCGGAGGGTAGAGGCCAATGGCTGGGAGCCAAAGTATCCAATTGCGTTTGTAGTTGCCAAGGTAGTTGGCTTTTAAGTGCTTCCATTACATTGAGGTTTTGTAGATCACTGAAGCTGGTGCAACCCGCAAGGTAGGGCTGTAACCAAGTGCAAGCCGAATCAATTAAGGCGTTCAGACTCATGTCAGGCCACTGTTCTGAATCTTGCCGGTGTAACCAGTGCAACCGCTGTAGTAATTGTCGACTGTTGTCGTTCCAGGGCAATGGACTCAGCTTGTCATCGGTGATGGCGTTTAGCAGCAATTGTTGCGCTTTCTCTTGCTGTTCCATAGGCCAAGGGGTGGGTAGTATGCGTTGACTTAACAGCAATTCTTCAAGTTGTTCTTGATGTTGTGCCTCCACCCGTTGTTTATCTGCGTTCCAGAACAGCTTCTCTATCTGCCGAATTTGATTGGCAAGTGCTGCACGTATTTCCATTAGAGATATGGAACAGGCTAATCGCACCACAGGTTCTTTTTTATCACCTTCGCAATCCAATACGACTAAAAAGGGTTGCTGACTAAAATTATCGTGGGGAGCCAGTTGTACGCCTTTTCCGTTACTCATGCGATAACGATTTCCGTTGTCCTGGCGTTGTTGGGCGATGCGATCTGGAAACGCTTGGGCCAATACCTGGGCAAGGGATGCTGTGCTATTTCCGTTTTCAGTGCTTTTCGAATTAGAAATGATTTTCTGTAATTGCTTACTAATTTGTCGAATACGTTTTAACGTACTCGCTTTAGCCTGGTGATCGTTATGATCTTGCAATAGCAAACGCAATTCGATATCAGATTGAAATTGCTCATGGGGTATGTTGAGCGGATCGTTTTCGCTTAACAGTGCCGCTAAAAAACAACACTGCTGAGAATATTTAGAATCACGATTACGCCATACCAGCGTTGCCAAGCGTGGTGTTAATGGCAGGCGACAAATATTGCGACCAAACTCAGTAATAGTGAATTGTTTATTTAAGGCACCCAGGTCATAAAGAAATTGTTGTGCGCGGAGAAATCCTTCGGGGTTGGGCTGAGTCAGTAACGTTAATTGCTTGGGGTCGTTCACTCCCCAGCGCGCCATCTCCAGCACAATGGGCGCTAAATCGCTGGTAACCATTTCTGGATCAGTAAAGGCTTTCAACCCCGCGTGGCGGGTTTCACCCCATAGCCGATAACATACACCGGCTTGAGTTCGACCGGCACGACCACTGCGTTGCTCCGCAGAAGCAGCAGAGATGGGCTCAGTTTGCAGGTGGTTCATGCCGCGCCGTTCATCGTAGCGGGACACCCGTGCCTGGCCGCTATCGATGACAATACCAATGCCTTCAATAGTCACACTGGTTTCCGCAACGTTTGTGGAAAGTACCACTTTGCGCTGCTTGCTTGGGTCGGGTAGTAATGCTCGCTCTTGTTGTTCTGCACTTAGGGAGGCATGCAAA
>JBFKSL010000439.1:0-4180 GCA_041626995.1 Ketobacter sp.
GTCCGCATAAATTCCGCTAGGTCGGCTTTCTCTGACTTTGTTAGTTTCAACTCTTTCATATTTGGTGAAAGGTTTGTTTTTACCTCGCCACCTTTAGCGTAATGCTCAACAACCTCTTCTAACGTGGTGGCTGAGCCATCATGAAAGTAAGGTGCGGATAAGGTAATGTCGCGAATGGTTGGTGTTTTAAACGCGCCTTTCATGAGCCCAATGGGCTTGATGGCATAACGTCCCATATCAGGTGTTTTATGGCCAAAGGAAACTAAACCAATATTGTGAAAGCCGCTATCACTAAAGTTGGGTGCAGAATGGCACACAGCACAGTTGCCCTTGTCAGGATCAACAAAAAGTTTAAAACCATTTACTTGTTGGGCAGTCATGGCTTTTTTATCGCCTTTTACCCAGCGATCGAAAGGAGAGTTATTGCTAATAATCGTGCGTTCAAAGCTGGCAATGGCTTTGGCCAGGGTTTCCTGGCTTACGCCTTCACCGGGATAGGCTTTATTAAACTCATCGGAATACGCTTTGTTGCCTTTTAGAAAATTAATGGCATTGCTAATATCGATATTCATCTCGGCGCTGGAAAGCATGGGGCCTAACGCCTGGTCTTCCAGATCTTTTTTGCGTCCATCCCACATTTGCAGTGAATTAAAAGCGGCATTGGTCACTACCGGGCTGGCCCTTCCTAATATCATGCTTTTAAAACCTTTGGCAGTGGGCAAACCATCGGACCAACCAAATAATGGGCTATGGCAAGTGGCGCAGGACATATTGCCATCTCCGCTTAGTCGAGGGTCGAAAAACAGTTTTTTACCCAGCTCGATTCGTTCGGCATTGGGCTTGTTACCTTTCGGGTAGGGTGCTTCATCTGGTAGCAACCATTCCTGTAGTGATTTATGGCCGGCTTCAAATACATAATGATTATCGGCTTGGGCGAAAGAGGCGATTGCCAGAGTGAGGGCGGCAAGCATTAGCCGGTTAAACATGTGATCTCTCCTTTCACTGTTTAAAGTACGACACCATTTCATTGAGGTGGGTGGATGACTGAGAAAGTTCGTTGGATAAGCTATCCAGGACAGCAGATTTTTCTGAAACTGAACGGCTGATGGATTGCAGCTTTTCAACAATCCGTTGTACATCGGTTACAGCGTTATTTTGCGTGCTGATTTTACGCTGTGCGCTGCTGATGCTGTGCATGGAGTCTTCAGAGGACTTGTTTGCTGCGTTGACTTCTTCGGCACTGCTACGGAACAGCTCCATGTTTTTATCCAATTCACTGTTAATCAGGTTCAGGTTGGAAAGAACCTGATTAAAACTTTGTGTCATGGTACTGGCCAGTGAAGATATTTCCTTTACTGCATCACCGCTGCGATTGGCCAGGGCGCGTACTTCGTCTGCTACCACTGCGAATCCGCGACCTTGTTCACCAGCACGAGCGGCTTCGATGGCAGCATTTAATGCCAATAAGTTGGTTTGTTCGGAAACGCTTTGAATGGTTTCTGCGATTGAGGTTATGGAGTTTGCAGACTCCGCCAAATCATTAATCTGTTGTGAAAGTTGCCCCACCTGATTTTCGAATTGATCGTTTAATTCTAACGATCGAGTGATTTGCTTGTTAGCGTTGGAACAGCTGGCAGCCGCATTGCTTGCCTGTTCAGTGCTTTGATTCAGTAAACTGTTTAGTTCACCAGTAATGTGTTGAAGGTTGTCCATTTCATTATGAATGGAAGTAACGTTTTCTGCCGTTTGTTTGGCATAGTTAGCTGTATGGTGGGCAGAGTCGCTAACGCTTTGAGAGTTTTCATTCAGCAGCTGGGACTGATCTTTTAATTTTAGCATGGTGCTTTTTGTGGAATCCGCTGCTCGCTGTAAAGCCCGAAAGGTTTGTGCCAGTTCGTCATTGCCTTTTTGATTGAAATTTAGTGATAGGTAGCCTTCAGCAAAGGAATCCATGGACCTTTGAATGCGCACCATGCTGCTCACTAAACGGCGAATCATAAAGTATGCGATAAAACCGGTAATGGTCAGGCCAACACCAGTCCAGATCAATAAAGTGGTAACAATCTGTTGGCCGCTTTGTTCATTTGTAACGGCCAAGTTGTTCAGGGCCTGAAATTCTTCATCCAGAATGTTTTGAGCGGTTAATAAAATTTCTTCGGATTGCGGTTTAATTTTATTGAATTCTTGCAGTGCTTCTTCATCATAATTACGTTTGCCTGCGCCGATTACTTTCATTTGTAGGGGGCGGAGCAGGGCTAGATCTTGTTTTAGCTTTTGCACATTGGCATTGTTTGGAATGGCTTCCTCCAGCAATTGTATCTGTTCGTCGATGGTGGATGAGGCTTTGATGGTGGCAATGGCGTAAGTGCGAATGTCTGCTTTGTTATCGGCGGCAATGAGAGCTTGTAAGTCCCGTTGCAGTTGTAATAAAGCCATAAGAGTGGCGTTAGCACGGGTTTGTCGCATCTCGGACGCTTGCACTGCGGTGTTAAGTGCCTGATTTTGTTCCGTCATGGTCCAACTGGCCAACAACATGGAGCCAATCGCCACCAGTGCGGGAAACACGCAGAGGAAAATCAGCTTGTAACGAATGGAAACCGAGTTCAGTTGCAACATTCTTATGGCTCAATCACTTCTATATTGCTTGCTTAGTCATTTAAGGTTAGTAGATGAGGGTTGAACGGCAAGGCGGTACAGATCCTTGCTATGAGTCTCAAAAAACAGCAATGATTACCATTAACCCTTTGCAAAAGAGCCGATTACACAGGGCTGATCTTTCGTCGGGGGCAGTGTAAAATAGGTCGATGGTTAGAAAAATAACAACACTCAGGCTAATACATATGATGTCTCCCAAAAATTTCGTGCTTTTGCTCGGGCTATTAATTTCCATTAATGGATACGCCTTAACTCCACCGCTCCATAAAATTGATGCCTTCAAGGTTATTTCCATTGAAGGCGAAGATATGCCGTCGGCATTGGGTTTGACCCTTGATGAGCTTTCCCTGGCTGCCATGGTGGATGGGGTAATGGAGCCCGTACCCTTCCAGATCGATCAGTACAATACCGGTGGCGCCATTTATTTTGAGGGCTGGGATGTGCCCATGGCTGGCAGCCCTGAGCTGCTGGACCCCACGGATAAGCTACTGTTCTTATTTAAAGATGCGGGTGAGCGTGTTAATCCCCGTGTGCCTTACGATGGTGAAATGGTGGCGGAAATCATTACTCGTGACCGCGACGGCTATGAGCGATTTGTGTATCTGGTGCGTAACTCCCGTTTGCGCTCGGAAGAACAGTATGTGCGTTACAGTGCCGAATTGGGCTTAGTGGAAACCGATTTCTATAACCTGACATATAACAAGGAAAATCATCTTAAATGGGATGATTTTAATGCCGTGAGTTATGTGGGTGGCCGACCATTGGATTCCATGAAACTGCGATTGGATACGGGCATCATTACCTCGGTAACCGATACAGAGCTTACTAACGATCAATTGGTTGCGGTGCCTTCCAGTGAGTTGATTGGCCCTATTCGCACCACTACGCAGCTCACTTTTGATCTTTACCTGTTTGGCGTATCCATATTGGATTTAAGCCTTCAGATACACCATTATCCGAAAGCCATTATTTATGATGTGCGTGGCATTATTCCCGAAGTGCGCCGTCGTTTGCTGGTTGACCCCTCTCTGTCCATGAGTATTGATGCCAACAAGCTGATGGGTGCGGCTATGCGTACTTCTGCCGGGCCGAAAGAGCCGGGCATTGTGGATGGCGAAATCGGTGAAATCGAGAAGCAAATGATCGAAGCGGGCCTCGACCCCCATAACAATTGGATTTGGGTAACCACCAAGCGCAACTTGGATATTTTGTCGTTTGTGGATTATCTGGGTGACTTCAATGAGGACATGGGGCTGATTTTGGAAGACGACGAATTCCGTGAAGACCCTCCTGAATTTTTCCCTGGTCAGCTGCCTAATATTGGATACAACATCAAAGATTTCCCTATGAGCGGGTTTCTTGGTTTTACTGTTTCCCTGTTTATGAGTGATGGCTTTGCGGGTGAGCCAGAGCAGTTTGCACCCTATGCCAGGACTTTACCTGAAATAGAAATTCGGGCTATGTAGCGCCCGATACAGCAAAAGGACATAGAATGAAGCACAGGCTTAAAGCTGTTGGATTGGCA
>JBFKSL010000440.1:0-4166 GCA_041626995.1 Ketobacter sp.
CTGATGAAGCAACGTCTATCCATCCTAAACCAGCACAAGCTGGGTCTGAACGAAATACAGGAAGTCATTGATTCTCTAGGGCCTATGGAAGGCGCTTTAGAGTTTGTTGACTGGCTGAGAGAGCGGTTTCAGGTGGTGATATTGTCTGATACTTTCTATGAGTTTGCCCAGCCTTTGATGCGCCAGCTACGTTGGCCAACATTGTTTTGCCACCGCTTGGAAGTGGCTGAAGATGGTTCCATTGTTGATTACAAATTGCGTCAAAAAGACCCTAAACGCGCCTCCGTGAAATCGTTTCATTCGCTGAATTATCGGTGTATTGCTGCTGGTGATTCCTATAATGACACCACCATGTTGAGCGAAGCGGAAGCAGGCATTCTATTTAAGGCCCCTCAAAACGTTATCGAAGAGTTTCCTCAGTTTCCTGCTGTGGACACCTATGACGATCTGAAAAAGGAATTCATTAAGGCGTCTGTTAGAGATTTATCTCTTTGATAACAATCAATTAGGATAAAGTCTTAATAATATTTCCAACTTTATCCAGCGTTTCCTGATACTCCTGATCGGCGGTGGAATCAGCCACGATGCCACCGCCAGCCCAACATTCTATATTGCTTCCCTGGGTTACCAGACTGCGAATCAAAATACTGGAATCCAGCTTGCCCGCCACATCCCAATATACCGTGCTGCCACAATAGAAATTACGGCTATATGCTTCAAGTTCATCGATGATTTCCATGGCTCGATGTTTGGGTGCCCCAGTAATGGAGCCGCCTGGAAAAGCGGCCAGTAATGCATCTATGGGTGACACGTTCTGTTTAAGCTCACCCGTTATGGTGCTCACCAAGTGATGAACGTTAGAAAAACTCTCGATGGAGAAAAGAGAGGGCACTTGAATGCTGCCAGATACGCAAGACCGGCCCAAATCATTGCGCAACAGATCAACAATCATCAGGTTTTCTGCTCGGTCTTTCTCACTGTGTTCCAGCAGTCTAATTTGTTGTCGATCCTGTTTAGGGTCTTGTAATTTAGGTCGTGTGCCCTTAATGGGTTTGGTTTCTAAGGTTCCATTGGTGCAGCGAATAAACCTTTCTGGAGAAACGCTTAACAAACTCCAATTCTCTGCCTCGAAAAAACTGGCCATGGGAGCCGAAAACGATTGCCTCAATTTGTGATAGCCCTGCCAAGCATCACCTTTAAACTGGGCCGAAAACCTGTGAGCTAAATTCACCTGGTAGCAATCCCCAGCCCGAATGTACTCAATTACCCTGTTAAACTGTTGCTGATATTCGGTAAAACTCCAACAGGAACGAAAGGCCGTGGTTAGCTCAAACTGCGAGAAAGTCGTTATTTGCGTTGCGTTTAGTTGGTGCAAAAGCAGATCAAAATGCGCTTGAAATGGTCTCAGGCCATAAAGAAACGATTTCTTTTCACTGTGGTCGGTAACCACAACGGATGGATAAAAACCAAAATGCACTGTTGGTGTTCTATTGGATGCGTTTTTCTTCTTAAGCGGTACGGCTTCGGTAATGGCTCCCATGTCATAAGCGCATAGGCCGTACCATCCAGGCAAAGGGTAGGGTGTTGACGTTGAAACTGGATAAGACTCAAGTTCTTCCTTCAAGGCATTAGAGAGTTGAGCCAAGTCACCCGTACCGGCATCAGTGTTTAGGCTTTGCAATACGCTGGGCGAGGCTGAAAACACATCTACACAGTCTGCATAGCCGTTACCGCTATCCAGCAAAAAGCCATTGCCCAGTCGCCTTAATTTTGTAAAGGCAGACAAAGAGTCTGGCATGTAGGTAAGTTCTTTTACCAGAAGAACCATAACCTAAATTTTCATCCTCAGATTAAATCTAGAAAGAGCATTAAAATACTTAGATAAGATATTGATATATCAGGCAAGCCGTCGCTTGATTCCTGCCGCCTCAATCACTTTCGTGGATATTTCCTCGATGGAGGAATGGGTGCTGTTCACGTATGGAATTCCAAAACGATTGAAGATTGCTTCAGCACCACGCACCTCACTTTCACACTGATTAGGAGAAGCATAGCGGCTATTGGGCTTTCTTTCGGTTCGAATCGCCATCAGCCGTTCAGGATCTATGCTTAAGCCAAACAATTTGTTGCGGTGTTGTCGAAGTGCTTTGGGTAAATTTAGATCATCCAGATCATCTTCCGTTAGCGGGTAGTTAGCGGCACGAATTCCAAATTGAAGGGCTAAATACAGGCAGGTTGGTGTCTTTCCACTACGGGATACGCCAATTAATATCACGTCTGCGGTGTCGTAATGGCGCGTTCGGGCTCCGTCATCGTTATCCAAAGCATAATGAACGGAATCTATGCGTACCTGATAGCTTTTGTCGTCGACTATAGAATGCGATTTGCCCACGGTGTAGGAGGATTGAGCGCCTAAGGCTCCCTCTAATGGTTTCAAAAAGCTGGAAAATATATCCAACATAAAGCACTTACTTTGTGCCAGCTTGGTGCGAATATCGTCGTTTAAGATAGTGCTGAAAACCACCGGTTCCATGTCATCTTCTACCGATGCTTTGTTGATGCGAGCGATCGCTTCGTCTAATTTTTGCTCATCTTTTATGTAGGGAATGGTGACCTGATCGAAGTCCACGGTATCAAATTGCGCCATCAGAGAATGGCCGAGGGTTTCCGCTGTTATACCGGTTCCATCGGAGATAAAAAACACCGTTCGCTTCATAATGCAAGGTTCCTGACATAGTCAAAATCTGTGTTGTTAATTTAACGTGAAAAAAAATTTAGAACGAGTAATTTATTGACTTTTTTAGTAGAATCTTGCGAATTGCAAGAAGTTAGCCGCGTGGCGAAAGTCGGGTAGAGGACATCAATCCGGCGGGTTTTTTTACAAAGTAACAACCTCCAAGTCACGCAAACGTGCACCGAATAAATTGTTTGGTGGATGGTGGCCGGGCATCAAAAGTGCCTTGATTCAATAATTTTACAAAGGTAGGGAGAGCGATCTTGAACGATTACGTAATTTGGTTCCAGGATCTTTCGAAGAACGACGTTGAGAAGGTAGGCGGAAAAAACGCTTCATTGGGTGAAATGATCAGCAACCTGGGTGACGCAGGCGTGTCTGTGCCAGGTGGTTTTGCGACAACGGCTCATGCCTATCGTGAGTTTCTGGAGCAAAGTGGTTTAAACAACAAAATTCATGATGCGTTGGACAAGCTGGATGTAAATGACGTAATTGCGCTTGCTGAAGTTGGCAAAGAAATCCGCGAATCCATTATTAATGCGCCGTTTCAACCTGCATTGGAAGATGCAATTCGCGAAGCCTACACTCAAATCTCCGAAGGCAATGACGACATGTCTTTTGCTGTTCGTTCTTCTGCTACAGCAGAAGACCTTCCTGATGCTTCTTTTGCTGGCCAACAGGAAACTTTTCTCAATATCCACGGCATTGATCATGTGCTGCATGCCGTGAAAGAAGTATTTGCTTCCCTATTTAACGATCGCGCGATTGCCTATCGTGTGCATCAAGGCTTTGAGCACCGACATGTGGCATTGTCCGCTGGTGTGCAGCGCATGGTGCGCAGTGATACCGGTGCCAGTGGCGTAATGTTCTCCTTGGATACCGAGTCAGGTTTCCGTGATGTTGTGTTTATTACAGCCGCTTATGGTTTGGGCGAAACCGTTGTGCAAGGTCAGGTTAACCCTGATGAGTTTTATGTGCACAAGCCAACGCTAGAAGCCGGTAAGCCATCTATTTTGCGCCGTAATTTGGGCAGCAAAGCGGTGAAAATGATCTACGGCAGTGCTAAGCAAGCGGGTAAGTCTGTTGAAACCATCGATGTGGAAAAAGAAGATCGTCAGCAGTTCTCTATTACCGATGATGAAATTCAAGAGTTGGCACGCATGTGTGTCACCATCGAAAAACATTACGATCATCCTGTAGATGTTGAGTGGGCTCGCGATGGTGACGATGGCAGGCTCTATATCGTTCAAGCTCGTCCTGAAACCGTTAAGAGCCGCCAGTCCAATGTGATGGAGCGCTATCTCCTGAAAGAAACTGGCAAGGTGCTGGTTGAAGGTCGTTCCATTGGCCATAAGATCGGTTCTGGTCCAGTAAAATTGGTTACCAGTCTGAAGGAAATGGACAAGGTTCAGATGGGTGATGTTCTGGTGAC
>JBFKSL010000441.1:0-4156 GCA_041626995.1 Ketobacter sp.
AAATACGTCTGCAAAAGCGTATCGACTACAAATAGCCGATGCATTCAAGTATATAGTCATCGGAGAAAATGCGAAACACATTTCCAACAACAACACGAAAATAGGGGATTGATAATGAGCTTTGAATTTGAAGAAACATTCAAGTCAATGATAGACGCCGCTCAAACTGAGTTTCGGGATGACAGCGAAAAAATACGAGACCAGATCAAGGCCATCCTGGAGGATGAAAAAGAGCGACTTAGGCTCATCGCTGCTATCAAATTGGATACAACAGCAACGAATGAAGAGTTCACCACGGCCCTAGAGAACGAAAAGGTGGTTCTAGAGAATGCAACCCTAGCATTGGAAATACAGCTCCGAGCTACTGCTCAACAGGCAATAAATGCAGCAATAAATGTATTTAATAACGCGCTTAAAACAGCGTCCGATGCACTAAAGCCTGTTTGAGTTAGACAGGATAGAGAAGAGGTATATGTTAGAGATGACTGCGTTCCTGTAAACCTAGAAGAAGTTATATGTGGAACTGAAGACGAAGATACCAAATTTCTCGAGCTTATGTCGGTATTTTGTGAACAAATTTACGGAGCTAAAAATATTAATCAGTTTGGAAAATTGAAAACATTGAAAAAACAGGAAGCTGAAGCGAGAGCTTGCTGATCTCAAAGAGCAGAATGGATTCCTTGTAAAGGCCACGTCATACTTCAGCTTTTTGAATGGAGGTTTACTTCTGTATCTGACTTGCTAATACCAAGTGCAATCATTTTGGCTAGCTTAAGAAAATCTACTTTAAACTTTTAATAGCATTTTCAATTGCATCCTATAGTTGGTGACCCAGAGTTACTCGAGATTACGCACATGATGAGTACTCAGATTAAGATTACCTCGGAAGAATAAAACGCATTCTGATTACGCCACCTTGGACAGGAAAAGCACATAAGGCCGTCTTGAGGTAAAGAAACCGTAAATTTTCAGATCGATCCACTTATAGAAAGGACACCAACTTGAACGATTTAGTTGGGTATTGAGTGTTTTGGTTGGGAAGCTTGAACACTTTGCTTTGGTGCCCACTGACGACGGAAAAAAAGTGCGCTTGTTACTCCCACATACTTGTGGCCTGGACAAAAGATTGAGAGCCGATAAAGTAGGTGCTTCTTGCGGGAGGCACCAACCATGGTAGTCATGGGTATGATCGGAGCCGACAGCGAATCTGAGAAGAACTAACTCATGAAAGATATCAAATGCCGCGCTAGGTCTTGATCGAAGGATCACCCATTTTTTTAAGGGGTGGAAAATTCGTCGACTCCAAGTAAGCCTCGACTGGGTGAGCAGGAGTTTTACGAATTCGATATTTACCTGTGCGATTCGCATTTGTCTTCGTGTTGTTTGCGCCATCGGGCCGGTGTCATCCCTGTCCACCGTTTGAAAGCGCGAAGAAAAGTGCTCGAGTCGGCAAAACCAAGCGACAGCGCGATATCGGCCAGCGCAAGATCCGTATCAGTCATAACCTGCAGAGCCATTTCTCGGCGTACCTCATCAAGCAACCCATTGAACGTCTGGCCATATAGCTGGAGTCGCCGAGCCAAGGTACGCTCGCTGACTCCCAGAGCCTGGGCGGCCTGAATCCGCCGGGGAACTTGAGGACCCATATGCACCGACAGCCATTGTCGCAGATCTTCCACCGACATATAGCTCTCGGTGAGGGCGGCAAGTTGGGCAGAAGTATACTGCTCGTGCATTTTGGCCAGCTGGGTATCTGCCTGGGGCAGATATTTATCCAGCACGGTATTGTCCACCTGCAAACCGCTGAATGCTTGCTCAAACTCCACAGGACAGCCAAATACGTCACGATAGCCTTTCAAGGGGCCGAGCCGAGCCTGACTGAATTGCACCCGGCGAGGACGCAATGTTACGCCCATTAGCCAGCTAGCGAACGTAACCACGGCGGCCAGCACCGCTTCTATTTGGTGTGGGCTGAACGCGAGCTCACCCTGCCGAGGGTGGTAGACCACCCACGTTGCAGTATTACCGGTCAACATCTGAAATCGTCCGCCATCGGAAATCAAGGACTGGTATTTCTGCACCAAGGCAATGGTCTGACGCAACGTTGCTGCTGACTGCAGTGCGAATCCGACCACGTTGATGCTGCTGGGACCTACCCCGGCGCCGGTCTTGAGACCCAGCCCAGGGTCGCCGGTGCAGCGTTCAGCGGCATGCCACAGGCGGGTAATGTAATCGATGGGCCAACGTTTGGCGTCCAGCGCCTCCGCAGGAATGCCCGCCGCGATCATCAGTGAATCACGCTCCACTCCCAGCCGTTGCGCCGCTGCAATGACCGTGTTGACCCAAGCTATTGATACAGTGGCCTCTAAAGACAATATCGGCGTCCTCCAAAGTAAATCCTGTTCTTATGTTAGCGGTTTATCCTTGGTGTTAACAAATTCATCTCATTAGTAGAGAGTCCGCTCATGACTAAGCTCTTTGATTCAGACGTTCTGATCGCAGGCGGAGGCCTCGCGGGCCTCGTCACTGCGCTTGAAGCATTACGTGCCGGCAAGACCGTCACCGTGGTCGATCGAGATACGCCCGAGCGTCTGGGCGGGCTGGCTTTATGGGCCTTTGGGGGTATGGCGCTGGTAGGCACACCTCTACAGGCAAAAATGCGGATTTCTGACACACCTGAAGTGGCGCTGCGGGATTGGATTCGCTTCGGCGAACTCAACCCGCATGAGGAATGGCCTATGCGCTGGGCTCAATACTATGTAGAGCATTCACGCAGCGAAGTGTACGACTGGCTGCACAACGAAGGCATCCGTTTTGCGCCGGCGGTCAATTGGGTGGAGCGGGGCATGAACGGGGAGGGCAACAGCCTCCCTCGCTACCATGTGGTGTGGGGAACGTCGCGGGAATTGGTACGCTGTATAGTGGCCGCTCTGCAGCGCGCTACCCAGAATGGTCGACTGACGCTGCTGCATCGACACCGAATTAACGGGCTGGATCACGAAGCCGGCAAGGTGAGTGGTGCCGTTGCCATCGATGAGGCAAGCGGGGAAGAAGTGCGTTTCCGCGCACCGGTGGTGGTGCTCGCGATGGGCGGTATTAACGGCCATCATGACGAATGTCGGGCTAACTGGCCGAAAGACCGTCCCCAGCCAGCCACCATGCTCAACGGCGCACATCCCTTTGCTAACGGCAAGCTGCACCATTGGGTGGCCGATCATTTGGGTGGGCGCATCACCCATGCCGGCGAGATGTGGAATTATGCCGCCGGCTTTCCACACCCGTTTCCCCATTTCAAAGGACATGGCCTGTCCATCATTCCCTGCAAGTCGGCGCTGTGGCTTAACCACCGGGGTGAGCGGATTGGGCCCGAGCCGCTGGTTACCGGCTTCGATACTCATTGGCTGTGCAATCGCGTCGCCGTGCAGGAAAAGCCCTGGACTTGGCAACTCCTGAACTGGCGCATTGCCGCGAAGGAGTTTGCCATTTCTGGGGCCGAACATAACCAGCGTATCCGCGACAAGCAGTCCTATAAAAAGTAACCAAATATTCTTTTTGAGCAGCGCCATGCATCCATCACCGTAGCCCGTTTATCAAGGTCCGTAGAGAAAACTTAGCCACGTAGAACGCAAGATGATCGGCTATTTGAAATCAGATATCACTCTACAATAGTATAGTGCCGGTACAGAGGCGATCAATTAATCAGGGTTCCAAGTGCGGATTGCATTTCAGCACAATCTTTAACTCTCTAGCCACTCATACCTGATATCTAACTCTATCCCAAACCTTAGTAATAGCCATACTTGTGGATCTGGACGACGACATTACTAATTGTCTTGGAAATTCACCATTTGTTCCGGAAATCTTCACTGTTTTACTTGGTCATCCAACAGGTCGCTTTATACAGCGATATACCAAACCATATTCCGCATAATCTATATTATGTTAAATATGTAGATTTCCCACATCCTGCCTTCTGCTACTTTTTATATAATCAACACTGATGTATATTTAACAATCCTATTCATTGCCAATATTTCTAATAAAAACGAGGCTATTACGAGGGTTCACCGGGAAAAAGCCCTAAAATGCCAAAATTACAATAACATTATGTTTTTAAAGAATAAATTTAACATTGCTTGTTCCAGCCACACTTAAT
>JBFKSL010000442.1:0-4135 GCA_041626995.1 Ketobacter sp.
AAATACAAGCTGTCTTTGCTTTCTAACCCGGCATCTTGTGCCCAGTCAGATAATTCTTCTGGATCAAAGCCCAGCCATAAATCGCCACAATTGGTTTTGGCCCAGTCTTGATCATGACGGCACAGATCCGATACTACCAAGCAACCACCGGGCTTTAATAATTGGGCGCAGTCTTTAAAGACATCTGATGGTGATGGCACATGATGCAGAACCATATTGCAAACAATTCTGTCCACCTTCAGATTATCTCGTACTGCCTGTTCAGTATCGGCGCACAGTAGCTGAACGTTGTTCAAGTTATGTTGCTGGCGTAATAACTCGGCTTTTTCCAACATTTCTTTTGAAATATCGATACCGATTACCGACTCAAATTGTTGCGCTAGAACCGGTAAGAATGCGCCTTCACCGGGGCCAATTTCCAGCGCTTGCTGCTGCTTATTTGGATTTGTTTGCAGCAACAGGTCTTTTACACTTTCTGCGTACTGGTCGAACAGGGCGATCAATTCTTGTTGTTTGCGAAATTGGTCCGCGTGGCGATCAAAAAATTCTCGTGCAGCTTCTTCACGCTCTTGCTTGATGGCTTGGATGCGAGCGTGAGTTTCGGCGTTTAACGGCACCTTATTGATTGCGTTATAGAGTGCGGCGAGCAGTTGCCCATGAATGACGGTTAAGTCGGGCAGGCAGCGGCGGTAAAAAATGGTGTTGCCCTCACGCCGGGTAGTTACCGCTCCGCAGTTGGCGAGTACCTTTAGATGATGGCTCATGGCCGGTTGCTTAATTTGAAAAGCCTCGCTTAGCTCTAGCACTCCGAAAGAGTCGGTTTTGAGAGATCGCAAGATTTCTAGGCGCAACGGGTCTCCGCTGCCTTTGCATAATTGGGCTAAGGCTGTTAGTTCTTCAGTTGTGGTTGGAGCGGGTTCGGCTTTCATGGTGCTGAAGTCTAGCACCTAAGCCAATCTATATCAAAATGTTTTGATATAGATTGGTGGGGTCTTTTGTGAATCTGATCTTGGCTATATCTGTTTGAATTATAAGTGTTTTTTGGTAAAAATTTGAATTTTTGCCTGCTCGTAAGCGGGTGCAGAAATAAGTCCGGCATCGTGCAAACGGCGGTGTTCTTGTATTTTCTGCGGAAGGGTTGCTGTGCTTAACTCGCATTGGCTGATGTGCTGATTGATAGTATCTGCAATCTGGTTGATCTGTGATCGGTGAATAAACCAACTTTCCAGGGTGAATAATTGGCAGTTTCCGCCAGCACTGAAGTAGCTTATTTGGTAAGTGGTCTGCATAACAATCAGGGCAGCGACTAATAACAGGCAGAAGCTAAGCATCCAGATGTTAAAAATATTGAGGGTATACAGTGTTCCACTGACCAAAGCGCCCAACACTGCGGTGGAGATAAAAATTGTTGGGAGATGGAACTGAGCCGCTGGTGTTGGATTAAGAATGCCTGAGCGAATTAAAACCGGTTCTTTGTTTTTGATGTTTATTTGAATGAGGCCGCTCTCATATATATCGAAGGCGATGCTTTTTCCCATCCAGCTTTTTTGGTTGTGTGGAGCCTGTGTCGTCCGCAGCTTTATAATCGCTCCGGTACCAGTTGCCATTATAAAGCTGACAACTCACACCAGGATAAATGTCTAGGTGGCGGTGGTTCAGGTGGTGATTTGATTTTGAGTGGTGACCCCGATCCCTGGAATCCGTCAAAGGTTACGTCTTATGTTCAATTATTCGAACTCGATGACTATAACAATAACCAGGATCTTTCATTCCATATGGGCGCACTCAGTGCGACAGAACTAAGAATGATTGCAGAATGGCTGGATGCTGGTGGTCACTATTATAAAGGTCGAGGGTTAATTACCGAGAGGCGGACTCTCGACTTTCCTTTTTTTGAGACAATCCCGCCACTTCCTGTAGTAGTGATTTATAAATTCGAGCCGCCTCCAGTTTGTCGTAATCTTTGAACTTAACTTTTTTCTGCCCAAACTCATACAGCTTCACATGAAGATCGGCCCCTACGCCAATTTGATCTAAGCAGGACTGACAGCAGTGCAATTGGCAACCGTCGATGGCAACGATGGTTTCTGCTATTTTTGCTCGGTTCACCAGAGCAGGCACTTTCCCTCCCACGCCCGCAATGCATGACATTTCCGCTATGCCTTCGTCGGTGAGTTTAAGCGCTAGATCATTGGCCATTTGAGCCACATTGGAACAGCCTGAACAGGCGTACACCACTGGAATTTTGGTGTTCATGAAGCAATCTCCCGTGAATTGAACACTAGTTTTAACCCAGCGCTTGATGAATGGGTTGATGTATATCAACTTGATTAAAACTGAACTTAGTAAATACAAATAAAGAGTTAGTGATCTATCCCTAATTGGGTATATCCTGTTTGGATTCGTGTTGCCTGTGTTGTCGGCAGGGATAGGCCATAGCGTTCAAAATTAAACGTATATAATGGGCAAAACAATTTTGGCCTTCTTAAGCGTAAGTGAGTTAGGAATGTACAAGCTAAAAACATTTATCACGCTGCTTTTTTCAATAATAGCCGTAACAAGTTGCGCCTATTCACCGAAGAAAGGTGAGGGCTATAACGATGTGGCTTATGGGGAGCATGAGCGTCATGTTTATGATGTTTATGTGCCATCGAATGCGATTAATGCGCCAGTGATTTTTATGGTTCATGGCGGTGCCTGGCGTGCTGGGGATAAAACCAATCGTCGCGTGGTGAAATACAAAGTACGTCGCTGGCTGCCTAAGGGCGTGGTCTTTATTTCCACCAATTATCGCCTCCTGCCCGATGCAGACCCCATTGAGCAGGCTAAAGATGTGGCAAAAGCCATTGCCCATGCCCAGCACAATGCAGCTCAGTATGGGGCTAACCCAAATCAATTCGTATTAATGGGGCATTCAGCCGGTGCCCATCTTGTGGCATTATTAAATTCTGACTTTTCCATCGCCCGTGAGCAGGGAGCAATGCCGTGGTTGGGTACGGTTTCTATTGATTCTGCTGCCTTTGATATGGAAAAGGTTATGCAGAATGATCCTGCCTGGTTTTACCGTAAGGCTTTTGGTGAAAGTGCTCAATTCTGGCGTGATGCATCACCTTATCACCGTTTAAAGGCTGATCAAAAACAGAAGTCTTCACCATTGTTGGCAATCTGCTCCACTACGCGGCCAGATAAACCATGTAATCAAGTAAAGGAGTACGCAAACAAAGCTCGATCATTGGATTTGAATGTGCAAATGCTACCGGTAAACTTAAATCACACTGAAGCGAATGCTGAGTTAGGGCAGGGCAACGAATACACTGATCAAGTAGAAGCGTTTCTAAGCAAACTTCATTCACGTTTTTCCCAAGTATTATCAAATTAACGAGTTGAGATAACCATGATAGTGAATCTAAAAGTATTTATTCCTATATTTGTTACCGTGTTTCTGGCTGAGCTTGGAGATAAAACTCAGTTAGCCACCATGTTGTTTGCAGCCGATAAAGAAGTGAATAAATACACAGTATTTTTCGCTGCATCTGCCGCTTTGATTGTCGCATCGGCTTTAGGTGTATTGGCCGGATCGCTATTGGCTGAATATATCAATGAAAAAGTTTTGCACTATGTAGCAGGAACAGGTTTTATTCTTATTGGTGCCTATACTCTTTATACCGCTTAATTTAATAGGAGAAGAAAAGTGAAAAATTCAACATTGGTTTTTTGTGCGTTAACGCTCATAGCCGTTCCTGCACTGGCAGAGAAACCCGAATGGAAGAGTAAGGGTAAACCGGCGGCGGAACAGAAGCATCAACAAAAAGAAATGCTGAAGCAAAAGGCTGATCATGATGAAATGGGTGCTGAAGAGGAAAAAGAAAAGGCCCACAACAAGCTAAAAGAAAAAAATAAAGAGAAGGATAAACTGCAGAAGCAGGAAAAGTTAAAAGATGGTTCTGGAAAATCTGAAGCCATGGAAAAACAGCGTGAAAAGAAATCCACACAAGAAATGAAGGAACTGGATAAAGGTTCTGAGCAAGGCCAGCAGCAGCGGGATGTGCGAAAAAAATGGTGGAAGTTCTGGGAGTAACTATTAACCGGTTGAAATTGTCGGTTTGATCTTTGTTTCTGGAGCAAATGTCGGTAC